>JAPKXV010000317.1 GCA_026394635.1 Methanoregula sp.
CTGCGTGTCGAGCAGCACGATCCCGTAGGGGATCTGCCGGAGAGCGGTTCCGCATTCGACCGGGATGAGATCAAAGAGCTTGAACTGGTCGATGCCGGCAGAGAGGGCGACAACGGAAACCGTACAGGTGATCGGCGCGAGGTTGATGATGCCGAAAGGATAGATCTGGAACACATATCCGACATGAGTAAAGAGAGGGGGAAAAGCTGCAATCAGAAGGCACGCGAGCTGGCCGCGGAACACTCCAGATGCGGACTGGTAGTGCTGGAGGATAAGCGCAAGCCCGGTCAGGATCAACAGGGACCATGAGGCAAAAAATACCCAGAATACGGGAATGGATGCTGAACCGTACGGAAGGGACAGGGAAAATAGCGTGGGAAGACCGGGGATGATTACCGGCACAACCGCCGCTGCAATAAGCAGGACTGCCATGATTGCCGGTATGATGAGGAAAAACCAGCGGGTGAAGGTTTTGCCCCCGGGCTCCCTTCCGGTAAACTGCAGGGAAAACTGCATGAATGCGACCGGCATGATGGCAATCGCCGCATTTTCCCCAAAGTTTCCGAAGGTCAGGAGGGATGCAGTAGTGCTCCAGTACATGGCAGCAGCACTCCATGACCAGAACGCTGCTGCTGCAAGGATGATAACGAGCGGGACTGCACCTATCGTCGATGCACGGGTCCTCCAGAAGATCAGCGCAAACAGCGATGTCATGGCTCCTGCAAGCACGAGCAACAGGATGACAGGAACGCTTTCCCAGACCATCAGCCAATCATCGCCATCATTTTTTTATTGATTTTCCTTTCATGTCCGTGTTCCCGGTACGAAAATCTTCTGAAAGCGAGCCTTCAGTTCAGCAGCGCATGAAGCAGAATGCGTGTGAATATGGTTGATCTTGCACAGGAATGATAATAAAATCTATACAAGCAGGACTTTAAAACCGGTGATGTGACCATCATTCCAGATACTGCAAAAAATACAATAAAAAAAAGGCCGGGTTCAGCGTTCGATGAGCCGGATATGGTCATCGGTCTTTTTTGCGAGTTCCTGTCGCCCTTTCAGCCGGGAGATATCCGAGATCGCTTCAAGGACATGGACGGTGTCTTCCAGAAACGAGAGAATATCTGCGGGGAAGATCTCGATGCCGTATTCGTCTGCCAGAAACGAGGCGATCTGCCGGTGGTCAAGCCCGTTCTCGCGCAGCTCCAGCACCTTCTGTGCAAACTTCTTCTCCGGACAACCGCAGAGCGGGCAGTCCCGGCAGTCACAGCGCAGGAAATCATTGAAAAATGCCAATATCTGTTCCCGTACTGCAAAATCAAAGGAATCATAGTTGATGCCCGAGGAGAGCGTTTCGAGCATCGTGCCGTTAAATGCGCGGTCGGATAACCGGTACCCGGCGAGCCGTTCAATCCTTTTTGCGACGCGGAGCCGTGCCCGGTCAGCGATCAATCCTCGTCCCCGACACCCTCGTCAAAGTTCTTGAGCGATGCCATCGCCTCGCTCATCCGTTCACACTCGATCAGCCACTCGTCAAACAGGGTCGGGGACTCAATATCATCTTTGACATATTTCCCGCAGCATGCCGCCCCGTCAAGGACACTCGCGCCGATGTTTGCCGCAATATCGAGTGCCTGTTCCATGTCTTTTTCTATGAGGTCTTTACCTTTTTTCACCAGTGTCTTGATCTCTTTTTCATACTTTCCTTCAAGATACTTCCGGCAGGAAGCAAACATGACGAGCTTGGGGAGCTGGAGGATCTCGATGATCTCTGCAAGATCTTCGTCAGGTGCAGATGACATCACGATCAGTTCAACCTGTCCGAGTTTATCCAG
Source organism: Methanoregula sp. (assembly GCA_026394635.1). Lineage (GTDB taxonomy): Archaea > Halobacteriota > Methanomicrobia > Methanomicrobiales > Methanospirillaceae > MVRE01. The sequence goes on from JAPKXV010000317.1 coordinate 1,836, forward strand.
CGCTTCTCCTTTTGAGAACCGCTTGTTCTGGAACAGTTTGATGATCTTTAACACTTCGAGGGTGATGTCAACCGAGAAACCGTCGAGCACCCGGAAGCCTTCGGGCATCTCATCGCTCTTGGGATCGACGTCAAAACTGGAATCTTTTAATGTCTTTACCCAGTTGTCCCAGCGCTCCTGGTTGTAAAAAATATAGAATAACCTGAGCGGTTCGGGTTCTGCTGCCTTTTTACCATCCTTTTTTGCCATTTCAGTACACATGTTCCCCTGTTGAATTAAAGTATTTTCGTTGTTTAGAGCGGGCTTGCGGTGTTTGGTACTGGGGTATGTTTTTTATTTCAACAAGGATATACAAAAGTCCCCGCATCCAAAACCTCAGCGAATGTGCAGGATAAAAAAATCCCGCCAAGAGTTATCTTGAACAACAGTCAATGATCCTGTGATCATGAGAAGTTCTCCGGGGTGTGCTGGCCCGTGAAGTGCGTGATGGTGCGGTATGGCGAGCTCTTCTTAAAAAGCGAGCCGGTCAAGCGCCATTTTATCGGCCTCCTGATGCGCAATATCAAAAAGGCGCTGGACTCCGAAGGACTCCCTCACAAATTTGACCTTTTCCGGGGCAGGATGCTGGTCCTTGGCGATGAACCGGAACTGATTGCGGCGGTCGTCTCCCGGGTGTTCGGGGTGGTCGATGTGAGCGTCTGCACCCGGACATCAAACCTCCTTGACGACCTCTCTTCCACAGCTATTGAAACTGCACGAGGAAACCTGAAATCCGGTATGAGTTTTGCCATAAGGGCAAAACGTCAGGGGGTTTCCGGGTACACCAGCCAGCAGATGGGGGAGGTGATCGGCAAAGCGGTAGCCGACCACGTTGCCGGTTCCCGTGTCGACCTCTCGCACCCGGACTATGAAATTTTTATTGAGGGCCGGGACGTTGGCGGGTTCGTGTATGACCGGCGGATTGAAGCTCACGGGGGGCTTCCTCTCGGCACGCAGGGCAGGGTCTGCGTCCTGCTCTCATCCGGTATTGATTCGCCGGTTGCGTCGTGGCTCGCGATGAAGCGCGGGTGCGAGGTGACGCACCTGCACATGGATGGGGGGCGCTGGGCAGGCCCGGATGTGAAAGAAGCTGCAGTTGAAAACCACCGGCGGCTCTCGCTCGTTGAAAACCACCGGCGGCTCTCGCTCTGGTCCCGTGGTTTTTCCCTCCCGTTGCTGGTCATGAACAGCGCACCGCTGTATGACGCGATGGAGGAGCACCGGATCCCGCCCCGGAACCGGTGCGTGATCTGCAAGCGGTTCATGATACGGGCAGGCAGTATCCTCGTGCCGCGCCAGCACGCCCTCGCACTGGTCACCGGCGACAGCCTCGGGCAGGTCGCCTCCCAGACACTCTCCAATGTTGTTGTCATCTCGGATGCGGCGGGTGTTCCGGTGCTGCGCCCCCTCATCACCTATGATAAGCAGGAGACCATTGACATCGCCCGCCGGATCGGGACGTTCGATGCCCATCCCAAAGACCTTGCCTGCCGGGCAGTCCCGAGGATGCCGACGACTGCTGCCATCCTTGAAGAGATCAAGGAGTGCGAGAGTGAAATGGATATCGACAGCATAGTTGCCGCTGCGGTCAAAGAACCAGAGGTAATCCTCGCAAAGGACGGGATTGTCATACCAAAAAAGAAGGCCTGACTAAAATTTTTAATAAAATCCTGATAAAAAAGCATTACCTCATACACCCGGAGTTTCCATAACGGTAATCCTGATGCCATCCTCACAGCACTATCCCCGGTATCTCGGACTGATGGCCAACGGTGAGCTGAAAAACCGGATAAGAAAAGCACAGGCGCTCCTTTTGGATTGCACCGTATGTCCCCGGTCCTGCCATGTGAACCGGATCGACGGTGAAACGGGGTTCTGCAAAACCGGCGCCCGTGCGAAGGTCTCAAGCTTCGGTCCCCATTTCGGTGAGGAGCCGGAGCTTGTCGGGCGCAACGGTTCCGGTACCATCTGTATTTCCCACTGCAACCTTGCGTGTGCGTTCTGCCAGAACTTTGAGATCAGCCAGTGTGGGAACGGTAACGAGGTGACTGCCGGTGAACTTGCGGCGATGATGCTCTCGCTGCAGCGGCAGGGGTGCCACAACATCAACATCGTCACACCGTCGCATGTCGTCCCTCAGATCCTCGAAAGCCTCGGTATTGCCGCGGCACAGGGGCTCCACATCCCCCTTGTCTATAACTCCGGTGGATATGACTCGGTGGAGACGTTACAGCTCCTTGACGGAATTGTTGATATCTATATGCCGGACGCAAAATATGGGCGGGACGAGATTGCCCGTGCACTCTCCCATGCTCCTGATTATGTGCCGGTCATGAAATCGGCGCTTAAGGAGATGCACCGGCAGGTGGGCGATCTTGTGGTTGAAAACGGCATCGCGCTCCGGGGCATGATCATCCGCCACCTCGTGCTGCCCGACAACCTTGCGGACACCCTGACCGTGATGCGGTTTATCGCCGAAGAGATCTCGCGGGACTCATACGTAAACATCATGGCGCAGTACCGTCCTGCATGGCAGGGTGCAACAGGTGGCCTGGATCCCGCGTTCGATACCCTCAGGCGCCTGGTTACGAACAGGGAATGCCGGCACGCGATCCAAGTTGCTGTTGATTGCGGGTTGCACCGGGGATTTTTACAATAAAGGACTTACCGGAACAGCTGCTCGCTGTAGGAGATCACCGTCTGGAGCGTCTTTAACCGGGCAACCAACTTGTCGTCAGATTCGATAACCGTCCAGGGGGCAATGGGAGTGCTTGTACGGGAGAGCATCTCGTCAACAGCCTCCTCGTACTCGTCCCATTTCTTCCGGTTCCTCCAGTCCTCTTCGGTAATCTTCCACTGCTTGAGCGGATCGTTCTGCCGCTGGTTGAAACGGTCAAGCTGCTCATCTTTTGAAATCTCGAGCCAGAACTTCACGAGCCCGCCGCCACTCTCGACATATGCCTGCTCCATCTCGTTGATCTCATTATATGCCCGCTTCCATTCGTCATCCTTGCAGAACCCCTCGACGCGTTCGACGAGCACGCGGCCGTACCAGCTCCGGTCAAAGATGGTCACGTGCCCGGCTTTGGGGAAATGCGTGTAAAACCGCCAGAGAAAGTGATGGGCGAGCTCTGTCTGGTCAGGTGCCCCGACCGGGACGACATCATACCCGCGGGGGTTCATCTGCCGCACAAGCCGCATGATGTTGCCACCTTTCCCGGCAGCGTCCCAGCCCTCGTACACGATCATGAGCGGGATTTTTCGTTTATACAGCAGGTAGTGGATGTCCCGGATCTTATTCTCGTATTCCAGCAGGTTCTTCTGGTATTCCTCCTTTGTATAGGACTCCGGGGCTTTGGATTTGCGCCTGACTTCGTTCTTCTTTGGCCTGACCATGTCGGTTTTTCTGGAATTTTTCCCGTGCGATTCAGCGTATGCGATCCGCTTTTCCAATGCCCTGACTATCGTTGAATAGACTTTCAGGACGGTATGGTTTTTATCGGTCGCCTCAACGATCGTCCACGGGGCATTCTGGTTGTCGGTTTCCGCGATGAACTGTTCGATGATGGGGAGGTAGCTTTCGTAGTGCCGGTGGAAATCCCAGTCCCCGTGGGTGATCATCCACGAAGTCAGGGGATCGTTCTCCCGTTCATCAAGCCGTTTTTTCTGTTCCTGCTGGCTGATATGGAGGAAGAACTTGAGGATAACTGCGCCATCGTCGGCAAGCTGCTGTTCGAAATTGTTGATCGTGGTGATGGAATGTTTCAGGCCTTTCTTCCATTCGATACCCGAGATCTGTTCGGCCAGAGCGCGGCTGTACCAGCTCCGGGCAAAGATTGCCATGCGCCCTTTCTGGGGCGTCCTCACCCAGAACCGCCACAGGAGCAGATGGGCACGCTCGTCATCGGTGGGGGAACCGGTCGAGTGCATGGAAAAACCACGGGGGTCAAGGAACCGGATGAGTTCGTTGATGACCATCGTGATCCCCGATGCATTCCACCCTTCAACGACGATGACGGTAGGGATTTTATGGTCACGCAGGGACCGCTGCAGGACGCTCATCTGCTGCTGGAGAGGTTCAATGGCTTTCTTAAAGGTCTTGTCATCGGTCTTTTTTGTCAGGTCATATTGTTCAAACATGCGATCGCCCCGAAAATCTCCTTAAGGATATGCAAGGATACCATCTGTCAATCGAATCCTATCTCGTTGCTTGCTGATAAAATCAGTGCAACCGTTCCGGATAAAAAAGAAGGTGATTACTCAGTACAAGCCACTAGACTATAACCAACTAAGACTTGGAGCAGATCGTTAAATAAATCACGGTCTCTGTGGTTGTATCTGAATTCCAGTTCTTTCAAGTAGAGAGGAAATTTCATGGGATCCACGCCATGATATTTCATCAACCGTTCTTTGGCAAAGGACCAGAAACCTTCGATACCATTGATGTAAACTTTACCGTTAGCGAACTTTTTACCGTGGTCAATACGTCTGTGTTTGAATCCATAGGAGACGAGTCCGTTGTAACTTCTGAACCGGTCGGTGTAAATCAGACTACCTCTCTTAACCTTCTTGATAGCCAATTCCAACAGAGTATCTCCCTTCACATCGCCGACAACTTCGACCTTAACCTTGCCTCCTCTTTCCAGGATCCCGAATACCGGGACTTTCCCGGCAGCTCCCCGGCCCCGGTTTCCTTTTCTCCTCCCCCCAAAATAGGATTCATCCATCTCGATCTCGCCGGAGAAAGATCCGTTATCAGGTTCGGTGATGATGATAGCATGCCGAAGTATCTGGTAGAGATGATAGACGGTGTTATATGCGAGACCCAGCTGTTTTGCTGATTCTCTGACCGATGTATCGAGCTCGAACAGTTTGATAGCCATGAGAAATTTTGTGAAAGGGATTTTCTGCCCCTCCAGGATACTGCCCCTGCGGACTCCCCACTCTTTGTTACAACGATAGCATTTAAACTTGAATCTCCGAACTCTCCCGATATGACTCTCCCCGCAGAACGGACACGTTTTATATCGTTTAAGTACCCCTATTTCACGTAAAACCTGTTCGGCTTTCTCTTCATCACTGATGTATTGTGCCAACTCACTTAGGTTCATTCACTGCTCGCCATCACTCAGTTAGTTTATAGCAGTGGCTTAAATTAATCAATCACCAAATATTTTATAAGCATTTTAACAGAGCCGAAAAAAGAATAATTATTTTTGCTGTTTTGGGGGCTGCAGGAGCTGTATCTCCCGCACGATCTCACGATGGAAGACAAGGACCATATCCGAGATCATGCCAAACATGAATATCTCGATACCCACGACGATGAGCAATACCGTGAGGATCGTGAGGGGAATGTGTTCAACATTGCGGAACCATTCCAAAACAACATAGATGCCCGTAAGCACTCCGAGCATGCTCGTGAACGCCCCCATCATACCGAAATAAAACATCGGGTTGTTCACCCGCGCGAGCCGGTAAATGGTACTCACAATCTTGACTCCGTCATGGAATGGGGATAGTTTGGTCCCGGTCCCACCCGGGCGGCGCAGGTACTTGATCGGCACAACCATGATCCGCTGCCCGTTGCGCACGGCTTCCACCGAAATCTCGGTCTCGATCTCAAACCCTCGCTCTCTTAAGTGCATCTGCTGGACGGCGAGTTTGGTGAACGCGCGGTACCCTGAAAGGATATCATGCAGATCCCGGCTGTGCGCGACCTTGAAGAGAAGGTTGAGCATGTGATTGCCAAAAAGGTTGAGTCTCGAAAAAGAACCCTCCTCAGCGTTGATGAGCCGGTCACCGATGACCTGATCAAACCCCAAAAAGAGCGGGGTCAGCATCTTCTCGGCATCCTTGGCCGAGTAGGTCCCGTCACCGTCAAGCATCAGGATGTATTGTTGTTCGATGACCTCGAATGCCTCGATGATTGCATTCCCCTTCCCTTTCCCTGACTGGGTTCGGACGTTGGCACCGGCTTCACGCGCACTTTTCACCGTGTTATCTGTGCTCTTTCCATCCATCACAAGGATGTTGTTGTATCCCTGTGCCTTGAATTCCCGCACTACATTACCGATTGTCGGTCCTTCATTTAAAGTCGGGATCAGGATACAGACTTCATCTTTGGAAAATTTCATTGGTATAGTATTTTTAACCGGTTATCATAAGTGCTTCTATGCACATCCCGAAGAAAGGGCTGCGTGCGCTCGGCATCGCAGAGAGTTTCGCAGGAAGGGAACGGTCAGTCCTTGCCGGGGTGGTCATGAGAAAGGACCTGCGCATTGACGGTTTTGTATGGGGGGTGGTCACTGTTGGCGGGATGGATGCCACAGACACCATAATCGGGATGGTGCAGAGCATGAAGCGACGCGATATCAATGTCATCATGCTTTCAGGTTGTGTGATCGCGTGGTTCAATATCATCGATCCCCACGTTCTTTTCGATACAACAGGAATCCCGGTCATCGGTGTCACGTACGAGGCATCGGAAGGTCTTCTGGCAGACCTCCAATACCATTTTCCCTCTGACACGACCCGGATTGACGCTTACAAACGGTTAGGTGAACGGGTTCCGCATCTCCTTTGCACAGGGCAGACGGTCTTCATTCGTACGTGGGGAGTTAACCTTCCTGATGCAGTTCGGCTGTGCGATGATTTCACCCTTGAAGGAAAGATTCCGGAACCCCTTCGGATTGCCCGGCTCTGTGCCCGCAGTGCTCTAAAAAGCCAGATGGACACGTAATCCTGCTGGAATACCGGCCTGCCCTGAAAGGAGATTTCATATTTATGAAGAGGGCAAATTTAGATATGTTCTCTCTATGAACAGGAGACGATCAGGATTGCCAGAAACCAAAAAACTTTCCCGCTGGGTCTGCCTTGAATGCCATTATATTTACAACCCTGCAAAAGGTGACCCCCGGGGGGGTATATTGCCCGGTGTTGCATTCGAGGATTTGCCTGATACCTGGCGCTGTCCGGAATGCAAAATTCTTAAAGTAAAAAAAGGCGTGTTCAAGCGCCTTGAGGATTAATTTTCTCCCTTTGATTCCGGCTCTGGTGAAATCAATGTTTTTCATAACGTTCTTGGGGGCATTTGCTATTCCCGCAGGGATGGGCAAACTAAAAGAAGATGTCCATTTGGACATCTTCGATTTACATTGCCCCCGCCACTGCGGCAGTCCCCCTGGCGATATCCATCGAAAACCGGTTCATCATGGATCTCTGATAATGATGTGAGATCAGGGATTTCACCAGAGCTTTGATTTCTCAAAATAATATCTGATTAACAATTT
>JAPKXV010000119.1 GCA_026394635.1 Methanoregula sp.
GCTCTCCAGCATCACCCGCCATGATATTCTCAATCAACTGATGGCGCTCAAAGGGTACCTCTATCTCTCGCATAAGGTGATCGACAATCCGACAACCCTCATCGAGTACATTAAAAAAGAGGAGCAGGCAGCGAATACTATCGAGCACCAGATCGCGTTTACGAGGGACTACCAGGATCTGGGTGTTACAGCTCCTGCATGGCAGAACGTAAACGCGAGCATCGAAAAGGCTGTTGCCGGGCTGCCGATGCGGGCGGTCAATGTCGAGCCTGATCCTGCGAATCCTGAAGTGTATGCCGATCCCCTCTTCGAGAAGGTTTTCTACAATTTAATTGACAACGCCCTCAAATATGGGGGTGATCAGATGAAGACGATCCGGGTCTCTTCACGAGAGACCGACACTGGACTCACGATCATTTGCGAGGATGACGGCGTGGGTATCTCCGCAGAGGACAAAAAACAGCTCTTCACCCGGGGTTTTGGCAAGAACACCGGTCTTGGTCTGTTCCTTTCCCGTGAGATCCTCGCGATCACCGACATCACAATCACCGAGAACGGTGTACCGGGCACTGGGGCACGGTTTGAGATTACGGTACCGAAGGGGATGTGGCGTATGGCTGAAGTGGACAAAACGGTGAACTGATGGCAACAAAAAAGAAGATCGCGACAGATGAAACAAAAGCGGGCAGCACCCGTTCGATGCGGGCTGATGCAGTGGAGCAGATCGCCCGTTCCCCAAAGCATTCCCCAGACCTCGCGGGGCAGACCCCGGAAGAAGTCATCCACGAACTTCAGGTGCACCAGATCGAGCTCGCTATGCAGGCAGAAGATCTCAGGAGATCTCACCGTGAACTGGAGGAGTCGCGGGAAAAGTACCATGACCTGTATGAATTCGCCCCGACAGGCTACTTCACACTCACCGATACGGCAGTTATTACCGATGTGAACCTCACCGGTTCGATGCTCCTTGGGGTTGAGCGGAGCGCCCTGATCGGGGCACCCTTCAGAAATTTTATTGCAGAAAAAGATTCCAATCAGTGGCACCGGTTTTTTGTGAATGTGCGGCGGCACGTGAAAAAAAATACCTGTACCCTCATGCTCAAACAGGGAGACAGGTCAACATTCCCTGCCTTGCTGGAGGGGATCCGTATCCCCGGCAGCGATGGGACGATTACGGTCCGTATTGCAATCAGTGACCTCACGGATATCAGGAGGGCGGATGAGGCGGAAGAGGCAGAAAAAGAACGGATTAAGGAACTGAACTGTCTTTACGGTATTTCTACCATGCTGGAGTTACCGGGCATCTCACTTGACGAAATATTGAAAAGAACCGTTCTGTTCATCCCCCCGGCATGGCAGTTCCCTGATATCACGGAGGCTTGCATCGTACTGGATGGACACGCCTTCCAGACGCCACGCTTCCGGGAAACCTCCTGGATGCTTGCCCGCGAAATTTTGGTAGTGATCTAGTTTATGTCTGATAATTTTTTATTGACATAATATTGGACGATAACCCCACCAACCGCAGAGATCAA
>JAPKXV010000378.1 GCA_026394635.1 Methanoregula sp.
CGGGTTGTTCTTCGTTCTCCTAGAAAGGATCTGCAGCACCCTGCGGATCTCTTCGTCACGGCCGATGACTGGATCGAGTTTCCCGGTACGGGCAAGATCATTCAGGTTCCGGGCATATTTTTCCAGGGAATTATAGGTCTCTTCCGCGTTCTGGTTGTTCACCGTCGAGCCTTTCCGCAACTGGCTGATGACAGTTTTCAGGTCTTTTTCAGAAACCCCGTTCTCCTTCAGCAGCCGTGAGGTGCTGTCGTTCACCGCAAGAATTCCCAAGAGAAGATGCTCGATGGAGACAAATTCATCCTTGAATTCCTGGGAAAGTGCGGTGGCTTTGGCTTTCTCCAGGGCTTTTGTCGCATTATTTGAAAAGTGCTGCTGCCCGCCACTGACTTTGGGATACGAATCGAGGATCCTGTCAAGTGCAGGGGTGAAACTATTCAGGTTCACATTCAGTTTCTTAAGGAGATAAGGAATGACATCCTCGTCAACCAGAAGCATCCCCTTCAGGAGATGCGAAGTCTCGATGGCCTGGTTCTGTTTTGCCGTTGCAATTTCTATTGCTTTCTCTACGGCTTTCTGTGATTTGATGGTGAATTTGTCGAAATCGATATTCATGATGATGGTTGTCCGTTCTTCGTTGTTCGTAATTCCCTTTTCGGTTTGTCCGCAATTTTCAGTCGATAGAAATTTTTCCTTTTGTCTCCTGTTCGGATTTTTTAAGGTGTACTTCAAGCACCCCGTCATTGAAGGAGGCGCTGGATCCGTCTTCCGAAACTGCTCGGGGAAGTGGGATGATCCGTATCATGCACCCGAACCTTTGCTCCCGCAAAAAATACTCCTCTTTTTCTTCCTGGTTCTCATCCCTGCGTTCGCAGGAAATCTCCAGTGCCCGGGGACTAATCAGGGTCAGCGTGATATCCTTTTTCAAAACCCCGGGGATCATGTCGGCCGTGACAACAACTTCCCTGTCGGTATCAGCCACATCGACGCGGAGACCTTCCCGCTGTACCGGCAGCATCTTGGTTGTGGACAAAGCGGGACCGGGCAACAGTACCATCGGGCTGGTATCGTACATCTGCCGTGACAACGATTCCATGTACTTTCTCATATCCTCGAGTTCATCAAAGATAGACCGGTAATACCATCGGACCATGTATTTTACCTCACCTTTTTTTATGATACTATAGTATCTTGATCCCATTTTTTAGTATTTTTGGGCAAGGGACCCTTGTTCCCGGGGGCCTTATCCGGGTCCGCCGATAAATGCCTCTTTCATCAATGCCTCCTGTTTTTTTGTTAGGGTTACGGGAATCTTCACGATGACCTTTACCAGAAGATCTCCCCGATTATCGGAATTTCTCGACGGCATACCCTGCCCCCGGAGCCGGAAGAGTGTGTGGCTCTGCGTACCCCGGGGAATTTTCAGGAGCGCACTCCCGGTGAGTGTCGGCACACTGATCTCCCCCCCTAAAAGGGGTGTAGGGAGCCCCACCATTGCAGTCGTATACAGGTCAGCACCCTGCCGTTCGAAGATATTATGTTTCTTTACATGGACAACCGCATAGAGATCCCCCGGAGGCCCATGGTTTTCCCCGGGCTCGCCTTCCCCGGCAATTCTCAGGAACTGCCCGTCTTCAACCCCGCGCGGGATCGTAATCTCGATCCTCCGGGTTTTTTGCAGGACACCTCTCCCCTGGCAGGTCATGCAGGGTTTATCGATGATCCTGCCACTCCCGCCGCAATCCGGGCACGCGGCAATATTTATCATCGAGCGGCCTCCGACATTGCGGGAACTTCGGACCTCACCGGTTCCCCGGCACGTGGGACAGTCCCTCATGGAGCCAGGTTGTGCACCCGTACCATGGCAGGACGGGCACTCGGATTGATGCGGAACAGCAACGGTATTTTTCGTACCATTGAACGCATCGGTAAGGGATATCTCAAGATCATACCGGAGATCCGCACCCGCCCGTCTTCGGGTCGTCCGGGATCCCCCGGAAAATGCATCAAAGATATCACCCAGACCAAAGTCCCGAAACAGGTCGTCGTAACTGGGTGGCTTGTAGCTGGCATGATCCCCGGGTCTGAATTCTGCATGTCCCACCTGATCGTACTGGGCTTTTTTCTGGGGATCGCTTAAGACCTGGTAGGCCTCATTGATCTCCTTGAATTTTTCTTCCGCCTCCTTGCTGCCCTTATTCAGGTCCGGGTGATATTTCCGTGCAAGTTGCCGGAACGCCTTTTTCAGATCATCCGGCGATGCATCCCGTTTTACGCCAAGAATTTCATAATAATCTCCCGTTGCCATAGTTGTCGGAAAAAATATTACTTCTCATCCTTTACTTTGAAATCAGCGTCAACAACATTCTCGCCACCCGGACCTGCTGCGTTCCCGCCGTGCTCTTCACCCGCAGAAGCCTCCTGGGATCCGGCCTGCTGCTGGGTCTGACGCTGGCTGACTTCCTGGTATGCGGCAGTGCCGGCTTCCCCAAGGACCTTCTGGAGTTTTTCCGTCTCTGACCTGATTGTTGCAGTATCTTTACCCTCCAGTGCTGCCTTGACGCTGGTGATCGCCCCGTTCAGCCGGTCAACCATATCCGGCTTTAGTTTATCTGCCAGGTCGGATTTTGTTTTTTCAGCAGTGTACACAAGAGAATCGGCGGTATTGCGTGCCTCCACCTCTTCCTTCCGGGCTTTATCCTGGTCCTCGTATTGCTTGGCATCATTGACCATCTTCTTCACATCGCTGTCGGCCAGTTTTGTCGAGGCTGTGATGGTCATTTTCTGCTCTTTTCCCGTGCCGAGATCTTTTGCCGACACATTGAGGATACCGGATGCATCAATATCGAAGGTGACTTCGATCTGTGGGACACCCCTTGGCACAGGTGGCAACCCGACGAGGTTGAACTGGCCAAGGCTTACATTATCAGAGGCCATGGGTCGTTCACCCTGCAGTACATGGATGGTGACCGAAGTCTGCATGTCTGCGGCTGTCGAGAAGATCTGGCTCTTCTTTGTCGGAATCGTCGTGTTCCGGTCAATCAGGGCAGTCCTCACCCCGCCAAGAGTTTCAAGACCCAGTGTCAGGGGTGTAACATCAAGAAGGACCATGTCCGTGATTTCGCCACCGAGGATCCCACCCTGGATCGCAGCACCCATGGCAACGCATTCCATCGGATCGATGCCACGCACCATCTTGTTGCCGACATGCTCTTCAATGAATTTCTGGACGACCGGCATCCGGGTCGGTCCCCCGACAAGGATTACTTTCTGGATGTCATCCTTGGTCAGCTTTGCATCCTTCAGTGCCTGGTCGAACGGCTTGATACATCGTTTGATAATCGGTTCGATCAGCTGTTCGAGCTTTGCCCGGGACAGTTTGATGGAAAGGTGTTTGGGGCCGGCCTGCGTTGCAGAAACATAGGGAAGATTGATCTCTGTTTCAAGTACGGTCGAGAGCTCGATCTTTGCTTTTTCAGCAGCTTCTTTTACCCTGTTGATCGCCATCTTGTCGCTGCGTAAATCGATCCCTTCCTGTTTTTTGAACTCGGCAGCAATCCATTCGTAAATTGCATTGTCCATGTCCGTGCCACCCAGCTGAGTGTCCCCGGATGTTGCAAGTACTGTAAAGGTGCCGCCACCGAATTCCATGATAGTTACATCAAGGGTACCGCCACCGAGATCAAATACAAGGATCTTGTATTCGCCGCCGCGGTCGAGACCATACGCCATGGATGCCGCGGTGGGCTCGTTGACAAGCCGGACGACATCGAGACCCGCGATCTTCCCGGCATCCTTGGTGGCAGTCCGCTGGTTGTCATTGAAATAGGCGGGGACCGTAATGACGGCCTTGGTTATTTTCTCACCCAGAAATGCTTCGGCATCCCTCTTGATTTTCTGCAGAAGAAATGAGGAGATCTGCTGGGGTGTATATTCCTTTCCATATATTGTGTATACATGAGAAGTGCCCATCTTCCGTTTTGCCGCAGTGACCGTACCGTCAGGGTTGCTCACGGTCTGTCGCCGTGCCGGCTCTCCGACAAGAAGCTGACCGTCCGCGGTAAACGCTACATACGAGGGGAACATCTTGCCGGCTACTGTTGCTCCCTCTGCTGAAGGGATAATGGTCGGTTTGCCACCGATCATGACAGCCGCTTCGCTGTTGGATGTTCCCAGATCAATGCCGATAATTTTTTCTTTAGCCATTGTTCTCACCTGTATCTTCCATGACATGTTCTGCGATCTTTACTTTCGAAGGTCTGATCACTTTGGACTTCAGCCGGTAACCCTTTCCCAGTTCCTCAAGAACGGTGTTCTGCTCTTTTTTGCACTTCTCGGTACAGAGGGCTTCATGGAATTGCGGATCAAATTTTTTTCCAACGCAGTCTATCGGCTGCAACCCATAGGATGAGAGAATTTTTGCGAAATTTTTGTAGATCATTTCCATTCCTGCCTTGTTTTTTTCCTGTTCGAGAGATGGCAGCGCGCGTTCGAAATCATCGAGAATTACAAGAAGGTCTTTGATCAGGTTCTCGTTTGCGAGCGCGATGATCGCTCCATTCTCTTTCTCAGACCATTTGCGATAATTATCAAAATCTGACTGGAGGTACTTCAGCTGGTTGAGCCGCTCCTCTGCAAGAAGGGTTTTTTTATCGAGTTCCGTTTTCAGCCGTTCAATCTCTTCCGTCAGCTGTTGTTTTTTCAGCGGGATATCATTGGTATCCATTAAAGGTGAATTCAACATTTCCGGCTCTTTAACCTTTGCCCGGTCAGGCCTGTATCGGACTGGTGGTGTTGTCTCCATATCCCCGCCCTCGATCTGGTCCCATACCGGCATCCGCTTCGATCGCGCTGCGGCCCTGCATGACTTGGAACTCGACGGTCTTTGCATCCTTTACCCTTGCTTCCCGGATCGTTACCATCTCCCCAATACCGACACCGGCGGCATGCCGGGTATACCCGTCGATATCGATATATCCCGTTCTCTGATCCAGAAACGCAATCGTGCAGGTCTTTTTCTGGCCTTCAATCCCGATCACGTCCTCCCCGAATAGGTCTAACCTGCGTATCACCTGCAACGGCAGTATCGCACTATTGCGACCGACGTCTTCATTGTTTACTTCCTGGACAACGGTCAGTTTTACACCATTGTTATCGGTCTTAATGGTAATCCTCCAAAGTGATTTACCATAGGTTAGGGTCACAAAGTATATAAATTATTGCAAGATTCCATACCCGAATTATCTCCAGAAACAGAACATTTCTAAAATCGCACAGAAGGAATTCACCCGCCCGGTTAGGAATCCGAGAACAACGTGTTGTCCCCAGAAGGACTCCGGCTATTTTTTACACAATGAATCAACAAACAGCCTTTCCTGAAAAGAATAGATTGTATCAGATTCTTTTACCGCGATAAGACAGAAGAGGATCAGAGCGCTGGATTCTTTTTTGTAAAAACCTCAAGCGCCTGCCGGAGTTCATCCGTGCGATTCTGAATGGTATCGAAAGATTTTCTCTGCCAGTAGACGAGATCCCTGAGCTCATCGGAAAGGCGGGATATCTTGTCGCTGATTGTACATTTTCCTTTCAGGTACTCGATCCGGTTGACAAGGTTTACTGCCTGATATAGGATGTCGCGTTTACCTTTTCCATACCGGAGATCCCAGGACTTCTGCTCAAACCGCTCAAAATCCGCACCATCAAGTGAGCCTTTGATCGTATCAAGCACAGTATCGAAATGCTGTTGGGTAATCTTTATAGAACCCTCCGGGATTTTATCTCCTTCGCTAGAATCCTCGTTCCGGGTCAGTTCGTCAATGATGAGCTCCTTTACCTCACGCACCATCGCTTCAAGATCAGCCCCCACAAAGAAGCGGGTCTTCTTTGCCAGATTATCAATTTGTATATCCGGGTCGAGAAATCCCTCCAGATCCTTGAGATAGACTGTAAGAATCGCTTTTCTTGCAGATTCATCGGGAGAGGGAATATACAGGTGTTTTTCGAGCCGGCCCGGACGCAGGAGGGCAGGATCAAGCAGATCGGGGCGATTAGTTGCGCCAATGACAACCACCTCTTTTAATTCTTCAATACCATCCAGTTCGGTCAGGAACTGACTCATAACACTTTCCGTGACATGCGTGGAATCGCTTATCGATCCTCTTTTCGGAAACAGCGCGTCGATCTCATCAAAGAAAAGAATACATGGTGCAGACTGTCGCGCCTTCCGGAACGCTTCCCGCACATGTTTTTCGGAATCCCCAACTCCTTTTGAGAGCAGTTCTGGACCTTTTATCGAGATAAAATTAAGTTGGCGCTTGCTCGCAATACCTTTGACGAGGAGAGTCTTTCCGGTACCTGGCGGGCCAAAGAGCAGGATACCTTTGGGAGGTTTGTAATGTAATTTTTCAAAAATTTTGGGAAACCGATGTATCCCTTCGATGTTTTGGATAAGTGTGTCCTTAATCTCATCGAGACCCCCGATATTTTCCCAAAGGACATCTGGAACTTCGATGAGGACTTCCCGCAGGGCACTGGGCTGGACAACTTTTCGTGCGGCGTCAAAGTCACTCTTCGTGAGCTTTAACTGGTCTATGACTTCGTTGGGAATTTCCTTGTTGATATCGATGAGGGGGATGATCTTCCGAATCGCATTCATTGCTGCTTCTTTTACCAGAAGCGCGATATCTGCGCCAACAAACCCAAATGTTGTCTCAGCAAAAGATTCTAGATTAATATCGTCATCAATTGGTACACCCCGGGTATGAATCTGAAATATTTCAAGGCGTCCTTTTTTATCGGGTATACTAATTTCAATCTCACGATCAAACCTCCCTCCACGACGTAATGCAGGATCAATGGAATTTTGAAGATTCGTCGCTGCAATAACAATGACTTGGCCACGTTTGGTCAAGCCATCCATAAGTGCAAGAAGTTGTGCCACAATCCGACGTTCAACTTCTCCATGCACATCTTCACGTTTTGGAGCTATCGCATCAATCTCATCAATGAAGATGATGGATGGCGCATGCTCTTCAGCATCATAAAACTTATCTCGTAGTGCTTTCTCACTATCTCCATAAAATTTACTTACAATCTCAGGGCCCGAAATAGAGATAAAATGCGCATCCACTTCATCGGCAACTGCTTTCGCAATCAAGGTCTTACCTGTTCCTGGTGGACCATAAAATAATACACCTTTGGGTGGTTGGATCCCCAATTTTTCAAAAATTTCTGGATGTCGTAACGGAAGTTCGATCATCTCGCGAACGAGCTGAAGTTCTCTGCCAAGACCTCCGATATCTTCGTAATGGACACCTGTAACTTCCTGCTTCCCCTCATCAGTATTATATGGTTCTTCCTTGAGCTCGATCTCAGTTTCATCTGTAACAATGGCAATCCCCTTTGGGTTAACCTTTGTAACCACGAACATTATCGAATTACCGATAATATCTACCCGAACCGTTTGACCTTCGATTACCGAGCAACCCCGAAGGAGCCGTAATAAATACTGTTCACCACCAACGAGTCGGATCGGCTGAGTTGGCTGGATAACAATCTTCTTTGCATATGCTGCTTTAGACTTGCAGATTCGTACTTTCTCATCAATCCCGGTTCCAGCATTGCCGCGGATGTTACCGTCAATACGCAGAATCCTGTAACTCGAGTCCTGCGCAAATCCAGGCCAGATGATCGCGGCTGCTTTCTTCTTTCCAATGATCTCAATAACGTCGCCAGAAACGAGACTAAGATCTTTCATCACCTCGATACTCACCCGTGCAATGCCCCTTCCGGCATCATCGTGTGCTGCTTCTTTTACTGTTACTTCTGCGTAATCTTTTTCGGTCATCGTAAAACACCTCTATCATTCAAGGTTTACCATAAGTTAGCGTGCGACTCTGTATAAACATTGCTTACAATTCTTCTTCCTTCGTCCGTCAATTATTCTGATGTTCTGACAGAAGTCTAGTGAAATAATCTACTGGATGAGATGGTGCCTGTTCAAACCTGTCGGTTGAAATATCCGTGGTCAATGCCCATCGTGATTATGGAACCGGATAAAAACCCGCCCATCATTGTTCCGCACGGACTGGCAGGATTACCGTCGTGATCCCGCTGTACTGGAGCCGGCGCTGGATGGCAAAGGCGGTTTCATTGTGCAATA
>JAPKXV010000094.1 GCA_026394635.1 Methanoregula sp.
CCACTCGTTATGTTCCGGGTGTTCGAAGTCGATAAGCCGGGCATTATCGCCTTTGATCGATCCGTCCGCTCTCCGGTATTCAACTTCTACCCCTTCGGTGAGCATCTGGTGGAACGCATGGTTGTTGATGACGGTCGAGGGCGAGTCCGGGTGGAAGACTTTTCGGGCTGCCTCGTCGAGCACTTCTGCCGGAATCTCCGGGTTCAGCCGTGCAATTGCGTGCATGAACCGATCGCGGAGGACGACGTCGCCCCAGTTCTTTCTTACGGCAGCCAGTGTATCGGGTGCAATGTCCGGGCCAAAGAGTGTTGTATACCCGAGTTCGCGGAGCCACGCGAGCGTGTGCTCTTCAACATGGGATTCGGCGAGGCGGGCAGAGTGGGTCATGGTTCCTCATATGCCATCGATCTCATTGCCCTTTCTCCCCCTTGTACATGAAGACCTGTCGTTTACCATCCTGATATTTCTTTAGTTTTCCTTTTTCCTCAAGCAGGAGCAGATCAGTTCTTGCCGTTGGCAGCGACACTTTGTATTTTCCTGCAATCTCGCTGATGGCGTAATACCGTGTGGGATGTTTGATGAAATCCCGGAGAATTTCTGCCTGCCGGAATGACAGGTCGGGGATCTGTTCCACGAGCTGGAGGGACTGGGATTCTTCTTCTTTCTTCCGGACGATATAGCGTTTCAGCTCTTCCAGTGCCTGGCTGATAATATGGATATTGAAATCGATGAAATAGGTCATGTCGTTGCTGTCAGTCTCGGTCAGCAGGTATGCCCGGGAGTACTGGGCAGGTGCATGGACGAAGATCCGTGAGATCGAGATGTACTCCAGCAGATCGTAGTGATGTTTGAGGGCGAACCAGTAGAAGAGCGCCCGCGCCGTCCTTCCATTGCCGTCATTGAACGGATGGATATAGCCGATGAGGAAATGGAGGATGATCGCCTTGACAATCGGGTGTATGAACTCGTCATCGTTGTTGGCAAATGCAACGAGGTCATCGATCATTGCCGGGATTTTTTTACATTCCGGCGGGTAATGGTAGATCCTGGTCGGATCTATTTTGTCACCGACAACAATATCATCACAGGTACGGAATTCCGTTTCATCACTCTCGCTCTCCAGCGTCCCTTTGGTGATCTCACGGTGAATCTCAATGATGAGTTCATGGGACAGCGGCTTGTCCCTGAGCTCCTTGAGCCGTCGGAGGGTCTGATAGTTGTTGACAATCATCCGCTCTGACGTGTTTTTCGGTTTCCTTCCTTCGCGCAGGATCTTTTTTGCTTCTGGCCGGGTTGTTGCCGCCCCTTCAAGCTGGCTGGATGCGATCGCCTCTTCCATCAGGGAGTTGATGAGGTATTGTTTTTTATTCGTCTCACTGGGGAATTCCCCGAACAGCCAATCGAAAGACGCAGGAGATGCCTTATCGATACGGTGGATCTGTTTCTGAAATATTTCCGGAGTATAATAGTAAAATTTCTCTTCACCAATCCGGATTTCCCGATACTTGGTACTTCGCATCGTCCGTATCACGTACCAGAAGATTGTGGGATCGTACGGGATCTTTTTGTACCGGAGATCATCCCAGTGAATATATTCCAGCTCATTGTATTTTCGAATCAGCCGACCGATCTCCTGTGCTTCTTTTCCTCCTCGGTAAAAACCTGAGACAAATTCATTATACTCATCCGTGAAACTCCCGCTCATATCCGGTGGCTTCTGAGGCTTTTTCATTCCGCACCCGAACTACTAATTATCAACTAATATCTGAAAATTCTTATCAAATTTACAGGTATTTACAGATTGATTGGTGCATGAGGACAAAAAAGTTTCTGTAAATTATTGAAAAATTTTCAGGTTTTTAGAAAAGACTATGCTGTACTGAGATTTAACGCAGGCATCTGATCCCACGTCCTGCCTTCCAGTAATCTTCCCGTTCGCTTCTTGATAACGCCGCCCCACTGCTTGAAGAAGAACGGAACATTCGAAGCAAGGCAGATGTCCCGGATATCCGTCACCCACTCTTCTTCCATTGGTCGTGCACCGGGTCCCGACTCCCCGCCAACAATTACCCAATCAATACCCTCAAGGTTCAGACCCGGTAGTGAACCGATTAACGGTTCAAGCGAGAGAAATTTTACCGGTGCGCGGGTTGCCCGAAGGTTATCGATACGATAGAGATAATCCTCGCACTCGACACTGACACCGAACCAGACATTTTTTGGGATACTAATCTTCTCTTCGATCTCCCGCAACCGATCCGACCGTTTGGTGAGTACCTGAAACGTGTGCCACGACGCTTTCCGCATAACAGCAAATGTCTTTTCGATAAATGATGTCGGGACATCCTTATGGAAGAGGTCACTCATGGAATTGACAAAGATCATCTGGGGCTTTCTCCACGCAAGCGGGAGCGGCAGCATCTGTTCATGCAGCGTGACCTTGAACCCGTCACGGTAATTCGGCTGTCCCATTGCCTGAAGCCGGAGCGCCATCCGCTCGGCGTAACAGTTTTTACAGCCCAGGCTGATCTTGGTGCAACCGGTTACCGGGTTCCAGGTGGTTTCTGTCCATTCGATGCCGGAGTTAAGAGCCATTTCTCACAATGCCTTTTTTACGTTATTGCTTATTGGTTTTTTCATCAGATTTATGCCTTATTACGGATAATTGAACAATAATGGAGGATTTCTATCGCGATGATGATGGACTGCTTTATGATCGCGTAAAGTGGCATACCCGAAAAAAGCATGCCTTCATCGAATCCTACCTGAATATCTGGGTTGAGAATGTCAGGAACCATCCTCCCACATTGGATATTTTCGATCTTTTCGCCTCAACAGGATTGTGTTACTGCGAAGAAAGTGCGAAATATAAACTCGGCGAGCCGACGTGGAACGGTTCGGCGATTCTTGCTGCAGAATGTCTTGAACATTACTCAAACGGACAGAAATTATTTCTCAATACCTTTCATCAGAAACCGGCTATCTGCACAGCACAGAAGGTAAATCTGGAGCGATTACTCAGAAAATATTCCAGAATAACACCGATCATCACCACATTACCCATCGAAGATGCCATTGATGCTGCCCGAGCCCAATTATCGCCGACCTACCCCAGCATCTGGATCCTGGATCCATACAGCTCTTCGGACTTGCCGTGGGAATTGGTGGTGAAGATAGGAAAATTTCAGGGCCAGTTCACAACCAAGAAAGGGCAGGTAAGAGTAAGGAAGCCGGAGATGATCATCACCCTGATGACGTACGGCCTCCAAATGAACATCGATATCAATCCTCATATTGTCAGCTACGCTTTAGGAATGCCTGAATCAGACTGGCGACCAAAATACGACATCCTGATGAAAAAATATGACAACACCCGGAAAGCCCTCATCGATCTCTATGCAGAAAAACTGACAAGGCTCTACGAAAAGCCGCCAATAGTTATAGAGGTTAATACAACAGAAGAGGCCGCAATTGTCTATTGTCTCTTCTTGTGCACAGACAGCAATGCGGGTCACTACCTCATGAAACTGAAAGGACTGAAAGACTACACAACATGGGAATATAGCTGGAAAGCAGACGCCAAAAGAATTAGTATCGAGAAAAAAATTCCGGAAGGACAATCGAGATTGTTTGATAATTTTTGATGTTCAGTTCAACGGATCTCGTGCGTGGTCAAGGAACTTCTCAACCGGGAGCCCGGCCAAAAAAGCGGCTTTCTCCAAGCTGACTTTTTCTTTCTTGTAGAGAGAGATTGCGGTGGGAATCCGCTTCCGTATAACCCGCTCATAGACTGCCGATTTCCCTATGAAATCCGGGTATGAAACATAGACGAAAATAAGTATTTCATCACGCGACAGGTCATTGAGGAACTCCTTGTAACCCCGGATCGCTTCGACCTGTTCCTCAGTAAACGCAGGTTTGGCCTTACTGAGTGCCGCAACCCCATTGGGAGTTATCTGATATTCGTGATACTTTTCCTCCACGAGTCCCAGGGATTTCAGATTCCTCATCCCTTTTTCAGCTGCTTCGCTGTAGGGGCCGAAGATGTGGGGAATGAATTTCGCCAGTTCACGGATCTTTTCGATATAATCTGCCATAAGGAACATCTCTTTCTGGAACGCCACCGTTCCTTTGAGAGGTGTATTGTTGCCGGCATGCAGCAACTGCAATATTGCGAGGTCCAGATCGGTCAGATCCTCGACGATATCCTCGATTGAAAACTCCATCGCAGATTCCTTTTCCTATTATTATGTACAAGCGCTGATCTTCAATGCTTCTGCGGATGGTTTCTGATGGGGGGTATTAACGGATGGGCGCGGGGTGGGTGAAAGTGATTAGAGAAGTATGGGTTCATACTACCTGACATTTCCTTGATTTTTCTCACTACACTTATTCTCTCTCGATATTAATCGGAGCGTGGATATAATTATAGTGTATAATCCATACACCACATATGACATTTGTCTGGATGAGTGGAGTATACTTCGCATAGTAGAGAATTATCGTTCCGACGGGAAGATACAATAGCGTGTTCTCAAATTTTGTAGTGTATAAAAAATAGGGAAAATTCAGGATACTAGTTCACGCCTTTTTTCGACCAAGGCACATTTTCGACGGCACCAATGACCAAATTTTGAGTGGTTCTGTTAAAGTAGGTTCCATTATAATCGCATAATCTCAAAATAGCGAGTTCCAAATACCATAATCCGAGTTTCCAGGTTTCGAAATACAATGGACTAAGTTCCTTCTCGCGTTTGTGATCCGGATGAACCAATGAATTTCGTATTTCAGTAATTGCGTGAGGGCCATCAACATATTTGTAATCTCCAGCCGCTTGTTTTATTCCTGTTAGACTTTCGGGTATTGCGAGTGGGATATCCAAGGAAGCTAATAAGATACGAAATTTATCGGAAGCCTTCAAATTTTTAAAACCATTTGATTCGATTAATCCTTTAACATTCACCGAATATTCATAGGCAAGTCGTTCAATTGCAATCTGAGTCAGAATAATTCCCGTATCAAGACCACTTTTTGTTAAATTATTGCTCCGTGCGTACCAATAAATGATTTTACCTATCGTCTGCCCCCACCGTTCATCTTCGCATTTTTCAAGGAAAAAAGGAAATAACTGCGCGAGTTGTTCGCAATGATGTTGATCAAACCAAGTAATTGACTTCCAATATTTATCTCTCGGACTATTGAATTGTACCCAGACTTTTTGATCCTTCTCGTCAAATCCAACAAGCAGGATGGGGGAACAGAAAAAACCCCTGCTGAATGTGAAAAAATTATGTAAACTACTCCACATTATTCCTGCTGTTTTTCCATTAAATTTTACTCCATCAGACCGATAAAAAGGTAGTGTAAAGATCTAACTGTAAATTAGACAACCCTGATTCTAATAGATCAAATGTACCTAATCAGTGCAACATAAATCCATCGAATTGATAAAAGCCTATGAGCCAGCTTCGCTCACCATACAACCTTGGGAGCAA
>JAPKXV010000004.1 GCA_026394635.1 Methanoregula sp.
GTATGCACAGTTTGCAGCAGGGGCACTCGAACGATATCTTGATGCGGAGATTCTCTTTGTAGGAACGCGAAACGAACCCCCTGTTTTGCGGTATCCGGCGGCACAGGTTTCGGGACTTACACATGCACGGGAATGCATCGAACGTTATGCGCCTGATCTGGTGATCGGTTCATCATTCGAACGATCAGTCTGCCGCGACCGGGCATTTGTGGGCATTATCCCCCCTCTCCGGGAAAGAGTCCGGCTCGCAGCACATCCGATTGCCGGCACAGGTGGCACGTTATATTTTACTGAAGAAGTACTGAACGCCTGCATGGACCGGAAGCCTGCAATTTATTGACCTGTGCTATATAAATCCCGTTTTTGTAGAACCCCGCACGTCGACCGGTCACTTTCACACCGCGCACGGCGACTGGTTATATACTGACATAAAAAATGCATAATTACGACAGAAGGTGGTCGTGTATGATGCAAAAATCAGGATATATCCAGCGGACAAGGTGCCAGGCGCTTGATTGTGATGGGATTGTGCATGAAGTGGTCGAGATTCACATCCTTGGCACCCGGTATGCGATCCGGCTGACAGATCTGGTAAAAGGGATATCCGGGCACGTGTACATCCAGGTGGAAGCAATCAACCGCGAATGGAACAACTACCTCGGTGCAACCTGCGGGCTTGCACAGGTTTCGGTATCAGGGAAAGCCCTGAACATCGAACTCTTCGAAACGGGAAACTTCACCGTCTCGCTTGCTACTATCAGGGCAGTCATATACGGGAAACAGCGTCTTGCGGTAATCGTAAAGATACCGGAACAGCCCATGCAACCAGCGTGGAAACCCCGCCGGCTTGCCGATGACCAGCAGCAGATCAGTGCCGTTGTATAAATCCATGCCGGGCTCGAACGGACGCTACGGGTAGTTGCCTCCGGAAGACAAAAACCTCCTTTACGGTTGGAGATGCTGGGAATGGAAGGCACAAGGATCCGGGTGGAAGTGAACGAGATTCCGGTTGTTAAAAACAAAAAGACCGTTGCGATTGCAGGGTCGATGGTGGATATCACAGAGAAGATGTACATCAATGACGGAAGTGCCGGGACAGAGATGCTCTTCAAAGATACTGGCAGTGTGCCGCGGTCAAAAGAACCTGCTCCCAGATCCCGGGTCGGTTTTATAAAATTTATACTCTCAAAAGAGATGGCTGACGAACAAGATGATTTTACCGTGAAAAAATCAGCCTTCATCGTTCTGGCACCCATTCTTCGGTTAGTTCCATTTTGAAACAAACAGATTTTTGTAATTTTCCTGGTGTTTTGTGACACACACAGCAAACACAGATACTTCATAAAAAGGGAAAGTATATATTACTAATATACGAATTATCATAAAATTGTATATTGGAAATATCTATGATATCTGATAAGCGGTTGGAAGAACTGATCCTTGACCAGAAAGAGATTTTTCTCTCACGGGATCTGGGAACCCAGCGGCGTGTGGATTTTGACCGTCACTGTGCCCATGAACAGGTTGTCGTGATATCCGGGATACGCAGGAGCGGGAAATCCACGCTGATGAGACAGTTTGCGAACCGGTACAAGGAGTTTTATTATGTTAATTTCGATGACGAACGCTTAATCGATTTTGAGCTGGCTGATTTTTCCGGTCTTATGCTTGCGTTTAATAAAATGCATCCTGAAATTAAGGTCATCTTCATTGACGAGATTCAGAGTGTTCCGGGATGGGAGCGTTTTATCCGGCGGATCCATGACGAAGGATTCAAGATCTTTCTTACCGGATCCAATGCAAACCTGCTCAGCTCCGAGCTTGCCACGCACCTCACCGGGAGGTATTCAAAGATCGAACTATACCCGTTTGCCTTTAATGAGCTGCTGGATTTTCTGCATATCGATTACCACAAGGTAAGCTCATCAAAGAAAGCCGGAATTCTCCTTGCATTTGACAAGTATCTTGAACATGGAGGGTTTCCGGAATTCTTAAAATACCGCGACGGGGAATTCCTAAAACGCATCTACGATGATATCCTGTTCCGTGACATCATCACCCGGTTTGGCATCAGGGATACGAAGGTGTTCCGGCAGCTTGTGCATTACCTGTTCTCGAACATGACCAAGGAGGCGAGTTATCACTCCTTAAAAAATGCGTTGGGTTTTAAGAGTGCGATGTCGGTCCGGAGTTATATCGGGTTTTTAGAAGAGGCATATTTGATCTTCGAACTCTTCAAGTATGATTTCTCGTTAAAGAAACAGTATGCCAACCCTAAAAAGATCTACGTGATTGATAACGGGATGAGAAATGCGGTCTCGTTCCGGTTTTCCGGCGATAATGGGAGACTTTTAGAAAATCTCGTGTTTATTGAACTCAAACGGCGGCATGATAGTGTGTATTATTACCGCAGGAAGCACGAGTGTGACTTTGTAACTGAAGATAAAGGGGTGATTTCTTATGCCATCCAGGTCTGTTTTGAGCTGAATACCACGAACCGGGAGCGCGAGGTGAATGGACTTCTGGAAGCGAAAAACGATCTCGGTATCGAACAGGGTATGATCCTCACGTACAATCAGGATGAAAAGATTACTACTGGTGAAGGATTGGATATTGTCGTTGTTCCTGTGTGGCGTTGGCTTCTGGAAGAGTCGTTCCCTATCGCTTCGTATGCGCCAGCAAGATAAAAATAGCCGGCACGTGCAGACGTGAGGGCATCGAGCTCGTCATGGGTGACTGACCCCTTCTCTGAATGACGGACACTTCCTCACATCCCCAGAATTCTTATCCCCATAAAACCCACTTCACAATAATGAGGTTGTGTCCAACATGACGTATACAAACAAAACCCTTGCCGGTGCACTCATCTTTATCGGGACCGCATGTTTCCTCGTGGGGATCATTGTTTCCGAAGCGCTCTTTAACGGCTATCTCGTTACGAGGATGATCAGCGATCTCGGCGTGGGATCCACGGCGGCGATCTACAACTCTGCGATCATCATCTTTGGCATCCTGCTCGTCGCCTCGGCATACCTGCTCCATAAAGCGGGAACAAAACTCGGGTTTGTCGCCCTGCTGGCATTGACCGGCATCGGGGCTGCGGGTGTCGGGATCTTTCCCGAGAACATCGTTGTCCCGCATTCGATCTGTGCGATTACGGTCTTCATCTGCGGCGGACTATGTGCGATTCTCGCATCCCGGATCTTTTCCGCACCCTGGTCATGGTTCTCACCGGTATTGGGGGTCATCACCCTTGTTGCCGTGGTCCTGCTTGGTGCAAAGATCCAGGGGGTATGGAACGGATGATTGCCTACCCACTCCTCATTTGGGCGCTCGGAACCGGTGCGTATCTTATGGCGCCGCAACAAGTGGACAAAAGCATCCTGTGACAACGCACCTCATGTACCCTGATCTCTCCATCGGCAGAAGAATAATGAATATCCAAAAACATATAGTGATTCAGACATACTGGTGAAAACCAGCGGGTGCTGACCGGGAGAACAGGAATCGTGAAACAAATGAATAAAGAAGGAACAAAGGCGGAGATCCCTTCTCTGGATTGCCTTTCCCGCCTTACTGCATCCATCTCTCAATTCCCCCAGGTCATCGCACTCATACATTATGGTTCAACTGCACGGGCGAGAGCGACTCCCTTGTCTGATATCGATATCTGCGTAGTGACACTCCCCGGGCTCCCCCACGATACCTGGGAGACAATCATGTCCCATACCGGCCCGGGACTTGACCTGGTCATAAGGGAAGGAAAACCCTTGTTTATCCGGAATGAAAAGATGTGGCACCGCAAAAAGGTGGATGCACTCCGGCAGTATCTTGACATACAACCCCTCATCGAACGGAATACCAGAAGAATTCTAAAAAGACCCGTCACAACCCCATGAAACCCGATTACGATACGGAACGGATTAGTACTATCATCAGTGATATCACAAGGTACCAGAGCGACCTTTCAGAGCTTGGCATTTCATCTCTCGAAGATCTCTCCGGCAAACGGACGTTTTATGCAGCGTCCATGATTCTCTTTGCACTGCTGAACCGGACCATCGATCTCGGGAACGAGATCATACTGGCGCATGGGTTTGGTGTCCCATCCACCTACCGTGAGATTTTTACCATCCTCAAAAAAGAACACGTGATCGAACCCGAGTGTGCAAAGAAAATGAGCAATCTTGTTAATCCAGCGCTATCTGCAGCGCTAAATCCCGACTTCTGTTTTTTTCGCGTACTCTGGTGAGTAATTTATTTTCAAAATTGTTTTTCAACCCACGTCACAACGGTATCTGCCATTTCGAGCGCGTTTTTGTATTCAGATTCATCGATGGGTTCATAATTGCCAGGATACCGTGTTGTCACGGCATAGTAGGAGAGCGCAACGGTCTCTTTCAGATCAACGGGAACCTTGATCTTGTGCGCTTTTAGCGCTTCGATAAGAACCGATAGCAAGTGCGTGGGCGAAGGAACGATATTGTGGAGTATCATCAATGCTTTTTAGTACTTTTTCTCCAGCCGTCTTTTCGATTCCGGGAAAAAAATGCTAGGTTTTTTGGTTCCACAAAAAAAATCTATTTCCCCTTCTTCACACACCCGGCAATATACGAACCAA
>JAPKXV010000157.1 GCA_026394635.1 Methanoregula sp.
GGGGGAAATTATGCAATTAGGTGTTCGTATTAAGATGGCGCGAACCGCTGCCGGCCTGAGCCTGCGTGCTCTTGCCGGAAAGGTGGGAGTGAGTGCGATGGCGATCTCGAAATACGAGAACGGGAAGGATATCCCCGGTTCGGGTGTGCTGATCCGGTTGAGCGAGGCGCTCGGTGTCAACGTGGATTACTTCTTCCGCACAATCGACGTGAACCTGTCAAAACCGTACTATCGCAAACGTACAGCTCTGCCAAAAAAACAGGAGAAAAGTATCCACGAGCAGACCCGCGAGTGGCTTGAGCGGTACCTTGAGCTGGAAGAGATTGTGGGGGAGCGGCAGACATTTGTCACGATGCCGGAAGGGAAGCGAAAGATTGCCAGCCTGAAAGATGCTGAAGCAGTAGCGCAGCATATCCGCGATGCATGGAAGCTGGGTACCGACCCGATCGAAAATATCATCGATATCTTTGAACAGCACGGGATCAAAGTGGGAATCATAGACGGGGCGGAAAAATTCGATGCACTTACGTTTACCTTTGATGACGGGACGCCGGTCATTGTCGTGAAAAAGAACATTCCCGGCGACCGCCAGCGCTTCAATCTGGCACATGAACTTGGCCATATCGTCATGATCCCCGACTCCAGCGTGGATGCTGAAAAAGCCGCACACCGGTTCGCCGGTGCATTTCTTGCACCTGCATCCCAGATAATCGGTGATCTGAGCAAAAAGCGGAATGTTCTGGATCTCTACGAACTCCACCTGCTCAAGCACAAGTACGGTATCAGCATGCAGGCCCTGATCTACCGGGCAAAAGATCTGGGAATCATATCGATGAGCCGGATGTCATCACTCTTTGCATGGTTCAAAAAGGAAGGATGGTACGCCAAAGAGCCCGGCGATCCACGGGAATCGGAAACACCAACGCGGATGAAACGACTCATATTCCGGGCCGTCAGTGAAACCAGGATCTCCCGTTCGCGGGCTGCCGAGCTGCTGGGGACCGACTTCCTGCAATTCTGTATGAATGAGACAAAGGAGCATGATGGATTCCCGATACCGATATGTAGTTGATGCTAATGTCATCTTCGATGCCAATAAAGGAGGAATCCTGCATGAAATGTTCCGGCTCCCGTTCATGTTCATAACCAGCGATTTTATCGCATATCGTGAACTTCTCGATCCCCCGTTTGCTGAATTACAGAAACTTGGATTGCATAAACTGGAATTAACGGGTCCTCAGATCCCTCAGATATTCCAAATCCGTTCCACGCACAAAGAACTCTCAATACGAGATATCTCAGTCTTTTTGCTGGCAAGGGACCAGGGACTAGTCCTCTTATCCGGTGAAAAGTCACTCCGGAATTTTGCTGAATCTTCAGGCATTACCGTTCATGGGACCCTCTGGTTAGTGGACAAACTCATCGAAGAGAGAATTATAACCAGAAATAATGCCACGCTCGCGATACGACAGATGCAAGCCAACTGGAGATTTTTACCCAAAGACGAATGCGATCAACGGTTTGAGAAATGGAGAGAATAGTCAGATTTTCATCGGCAGATCGATCAGTAAATAGAATGTTTGAAAAAATTCAATCTGCCACCTTCAGCCCTTCAACATAACAATACGACTGCGGCGGCACAAAGCCGGGAATAGACACACGGGGATCGATGGGCTCATCGAACTCCTGCACGTTCTCGATCCCGATCGCATACCCCCGCGTTTTCCCGGCAAAATAGGAGAAGAACTCGCGGTCGTCGATGCCGGCATATTCCCACACGGAGTCCCAGAGTGCGGCCGGGTGGTCTTCGAGAATGGTCCCGATCTCAAAGAGGGCCACGATCCGTTGTACCGGCGCCGAAGAATAGATGAAGACATGGTTGATGGTGCGGTTTTTGAAGATCGCTTTCCGGAACTCATACCGCTTGTCGCCTTTGAGGATGGACTGGACGTATTTTGGCTTAATTGACAGTATAACGTCCATCGATGCCTCCAAGGCCTTTGATAATTCTATGCTTCTCATCGGGGATGTTGTTTATGGTCATGGGGGCCCACTTCAGCAGCTTTCGTTCCCGCAGGAACTCCGGCCTCTTTCTCATCACCGGTAATAACGTGTCGCAACTGTTCGGCGCTTGGCAGGAGTGCGGCCATCTGCGGCGGGAGCTCGTCCCCGGTCCGGTACGTCGATACAGCGATCGGTTTTCTCATGTCCCGGAGTGTATATTCAGCAAT
Source organism: Methanoregula sp. (assembly GCA_026394635.1). Classification (GTDB taxonomy): domain Archaea; phylum Halobacteriota; class Methanomicrobia; order Methanomicrobiales; family Methanospirillaceae; genus MVRE01. Next base: position 2,232 of record JAPKXV010000157.1, read on the forward strand.
GACCCGGTTCTTCTCCCTGCAGAGAAGGATGCCGATGCTTGGCTGATCAACCGGGGGATTCCTGATACGATCATCAGCGGCTGAAAGATAGAAGTTGAGTTTGCCCGCATATTCTGGTAAAAACTGTCCTACTTTCAGTTCGATGATGACAAAACAATGAAGCCGCGTATGGTAGAACAGGAGATCGAGATAATAATCCTGATCGCCAATGGCGAGGTGATACTCGCTGCCGACATATGCAAAACCCGTGCCGAGTTCGATCAGGAAATCCTTTAAGCGTTCCAGCAGGGATTTATGGAGTTCCCGTTCGGATACATCGTCACCGATACCAAGAAAATCGAAAATATACGGATCTTTCACGGTCTCGCGGGCAAGATCCGACTGCGGGGTTGGGAGTGTTGCTGTGAAATTGGTCACCGCGTTTCCTGTTCTATGGTAAAGCCCGCTCCCGATCTGGAGGGCGAGTACGTTCCGGCTCCAGCCGTTCCGGATCGTTTCGCGGATGTACCATTCGCGTTCCGCCTGATCTTTCACTTTGTCGATAAGCGCGATATGGTGATACCAGGTGATTTGTGCAAGCAGCTCTTGCACAATTGAAGGATCATTCCAAATCTCTGCAAATTTCCGCATATATTTCAGGTTCCTTACCGAGAATCCTTTCATATCGGGAAACTCGCGCAAAAGATCCCGGGATAGCCGATCGATAATCTTCGCACCCCAGCCTTCTGCCTCCTGCCGGGCCAGGATCTCATTCCCGATCTGCCAGTAAAGCTGGATCAGCTCCCGGTTTACGGAAAAGACCGCCGTTACCTGAGCAGACCGGATTTTATCCTTCAGCGAAGTGATGAACTCGGTGTATCCTGCGGGAAGCTGAGCATGGCCGGGTGCGATTGTATCCTTGCGTTTCATGGGAACGACTCCGATTACGAGAGAGATGGTCGGAAACCGGGGGGATATATATGAGGTGTGAGTGGGGTGAAAGTGAATCCGGATTATTCCGGATCATGCCGGATCGAAATTCCCTGTTTTTCCGTGTTCAGGAACCACAGTCTGACCCGGCAGGTGATCCTGCCCTGCTCCTTCAATCCCCTCTCTGATTCATCTCACACAAATCCCCATAATCGCAGTTCCGGCACCCCATGTATGACGCCTCGCCACAACCACCTCCGCACACCCGGGCCCGCACCCATCCCTTTCAATACCGACCCGGCGAAAGACTCCCATCAATGAAGTTCGACCGGCGGTACTGGATCCTGATCGGGGCCGCGATGTCCTGTGCAAGTGTTTCGTCCGCGTCCACGCTCTACTTATCCTCGGTGCAGGAGCATTTCATGGAGTGCAACTCCGTATCCGCCGCCTGCTTTGCCGCACTCGGCATGGTCCCGTGCATGGTGCTGGGAGTGCTGGCCCTGCTCCCGCTGATGGTTGCCATCCCGTACCTCTTCCGGCAGAACGAGAGGCCGGGCCTCGCGTCGGTGCTCGTGCTGTCGTGTATCGTTGTCTATACGGCGCTCGATGCCGCGAATAATGTTGCGGCCATCCTGGGATACCACAACCTCTACCTGTTCGCTCACTCGGCCCTGAGTACCGCCAACAATGTCACGGGGAATATCGCCGGTACCGGGGAGTCGCTCTGCTGACCGGGCAAAAAGGGAGCGACAGAAGGAGATTGCATCATAGTGCAATAATTACTTGATCAAGACGGTGTATTGAAAAGAACTCCGGATGACTATCTCGTTTGAAATATTTCTGTCGGCAACAGAACACTAATCATCCCTCCGGTCCAATACTGGTTTACAATAATTCGGGTAATACTATGAAGAAGGAAAAAGTATCCGGTACCGAGAAAAGGGCGTCGGCAGGAGGGGAAAAGGGACTTAACCCGACAGAGTGGAGTCTCCTGCAAAAATCAACCGAGCGCCACGACAAGGCACTCAAAATCCTCAGTAAGCTCTAATTTTCCATTGTTTTTACGTGATCCTTCAGCCACTGCTCAATGTCGGAAGGTTCGCATTTGTATGACGCCACAGCCAGCATGAACTCAACGATAGTGTCTTCATCAGCTGCAATATAATAGCCCCGCTTGCCAAGAACATTTTCCGCAAC
>JAPKXV010000318.1 GCA_026394635.1 Methanoregula sp.
ATGGATGGAGAGGCTGTCAAGATATTTTGCCACCTCCGGTGCAAAACGCCCGAGCAGGATGCCAAGGCCGATGCACAGGAATACCCACACGGTCAGGTACTTTTCGAAGGATCCCAGTCCTTTTGGCTCTTTTGTTATACAGGATTCACCTGGCATAGTAACACTCCATTGTCAGCAGCTGCTTTTGCATTACCCGATCACCACATTGAACAGGTAGCCGGTAAGGGTAAATGATACAAACAATATCCCCGCAAAGATCACGAGCAGTTTGATCTTGATCACTTTCCTGAGGATGATCATCTCCGGTAGCGAAAGCCCGATCACCGCCATCATGAACGCGAGGGCGGTACCCATCGCCATGCCTTTTGCGGTGAGGACTTCCATGATGGGGATCATGCCCGCGGCATTGGAGTAGAGCGGGATACCGATCAGTACTGCGATGGGGACCGCGAGCGGGTTGTCCTTGCCGGCAATATTGACGAGGAAATCTGCCGGGGCATACCCGTGGATGACCGCACCGATTGCGATGCCGATGATGATGTAGGGGAGCACTTTTAACGTGATATCCCGTGATTCATTCTTCGCAAACGTGAGCCGGTCATGCCAGGTCATCGCTTTCTCGGCCTGATCGTACAACTTGCACTTCCAGACAAATTCCTCGACCTCGCTTTCGAGATGGAGGCGCCCGATGATGATGCCGGCGACAATCGCGATGATCAGGCCTGATACAATATAGATGAGCGCGATCTGCCACCCGAACATGGCAAGGAGCATGGCTGCGGCGACTTCGTTGATGAGGGGCGATGCGATGAGGAACGAGAACGTGATGCCAAGCGGCACACCGGACTCGACAAAACCGATGAAGAGCGGGACTGCCGAACAGGAGCAGAACGGTGTGGGGATACCGAGAACAGCGGCCACAACGTTGCCCACCCCTTCCGTTCGTCCCGCTACCCATTTCTTCACCTTCTGCGGGGTAATATACGTCCGGATAACCGCGACACCGAACACAATCACGGCGAGCATGAGCGTGACCTTGATCGAATCGTAGACAAAGAAGTTCACGGACGAGGCGAGGGGGGTGCCCTGCACGAGGCCGAAGATCGCATAGGTTACCCAGTCTGCGAACAGTTGTAAAAAGTCCTGCATTTTGTTATCCCCCGTTTATTTTCCGGTCAACAGCAGCGAGCACCTTCACAACGTCATCCCATTGCACGTCAGCCATCCCGTCCTTTTTGACCCCGAGCTCTGTCGCGACGATGTGGATGTCCGCCGTGACACCCTCTAATCCGCATTTTTTTGTTGCGCAGTGATCGGAACACCCGTCGATGACGATGATCTGGTCCGCATCAGCTGAAACATCCGCGATCAGGCGCTCTCCCTTATGTGCCTGTACCCAGGCAATTGCCCCCGGGCTGCGGGATACCAGCACCATCGCTGCCTGCGTCGTGAGCCTGCCCGTGTTGGAAAGACCGGAACAGGTGATCAGGGCTCTCATGTAAAAAATCTCACCGGTGCACGGGCACCTATTGTCACCGCGACGAATTTTTCACGGCATCGATCACGGTCTGCACATCGCACTCTTTAAAAGCGGGGCCGGCAGTTTTTGTGATGCCGAGATCCGTTATAACCACATAGTGGTCGACCGGGAGCCGCCGGTCGTCCATGATCTTCTTTGCGCATGCGACCGGGCAGCCGTCGATCACGACCCGTTCGTCCGCCGCCATCCCCATCCCGATGAGTTTGTCGATCCCGCCGCCAAGACCGGCAAGGCAGGAGCCGCCCCCGTACCCTTCAAGGGTCAGCCGGCACGCGGCCTCGTTTGCCAGTTGCCCGACATTCGATCCCACCCCGGAGCAGGCATAGATAATCCGGGTTTTCCCCTCGCTTCCGCAGGTGCATGATGATCTCTGTTCGTTCATTCTCCCCACTTCATTTCAAATTTTATTGAAACATTGTGAGCATGGCAAGATTATATATCTTTTCATTTCATATTATTTTGAAATGGCACGCAAGGCAGTTTCCTGCTGCGGTACAACATCCCGGCTTACCAAAAAAAATCAGAGTGAAATCCCCCAATCGATCCGGGAGGAACTCGACCGGACGGGGGGACTTGAAGCACTTGCCCAAGGCATTCCTGCGAAAAAGGACCTCGAAGCAAAGAGCCGGATTTACCATGCACTGTCGGATCCCCTGCGCCTTTCCATCCTCCACCTGCTCAAAGACCAGCCGCTCTGTGTCTGCGTCATCAACCAGTTCATGCAGATTGCAAACTCGAAACTTTCCTACCACCTTACGATCCTCAAAGAGAGTGACCTGATCACGGGCGAGTACCAGGGGAACTGGATCATTTACTCTCTCACCGACCAGGGGAGATCCCTCATCTCGTGACTGCAGCCGGCAGCACGATCACAAAGCTTCATTTCCCGAAAGGCACGACCTCATCTCTGATACTGTATGAATAAAAAATTCCTCACCACAGCTGGTCTGTTAATCCTCTGTATCGCAATTCCCCTCCTTGCCGGTGTAATCGGCTCGGTCTTTACGATGGAGGCGATCCCGACATGGTATGCAACGCTCCAGAAACCGTTCTTCACCCCGCCCGCATGGGTCTTTGGCCCGGTATGGACGACGCTGTTTATCCTGATGGGCATTGCGCTCTTTGTTGTTGTGCGGGACGGCACCGGCACTGCACCCGTACGGCATGCAGTTGCATTCTTTGCCGCCCAGATCCTCGCCAACACGCTCTGGTCGTTCTTATTCTTCGGCCTGCGTTCGCCACTCCTCGGGCTCATCGATATCCTGCTCCTCATTGTCCTGATCGCAGGGACGATGGTGACGTTTTACCGGGTTTCAAAGGCGGCGGCCTGGCTGCTTGCCCCGTACCTCTGCTGGGTGAGTGTTGCGACTGCGCTGAATGCCGCGGTGTGGGTGCTGAACTGATCTGTTTCACGATGGAGGCAGGTGCTGGGAATGAACCTTGATATTTTTGATGGGATGACGGATACCGGAAAACGGCAGTACCTTGAATTCCTTCTCTGGCATTACCGGGTGGTGGACGCGTTTTGGTACATTTATATCTCGGAAAAATATGGCAACGATGCGGCTGATGCCCTCAATGAACAGGTGTGGGGGCGTGTCGCCGCGATGGCAGCACACGACCTTGTCGGCCGGTTTGGGATACCCGAACGCGGGCTTGCAGGTTTTGTCAAAGCACTACGGTATTATCCCTGGACCCTTCTCGTGGACTACCGGATCGAGGAGCGGGAGGACGAGGTGATCATCACCGTGCCGTCCTGTCCTACGCAGGAGGCACGGCTCCGGCGGGGAGACGGGGAGTACAACTGCCGCGAGATGCACCGTGCGGAATTTACCCGTTTTGCAGGGGTCATCGATGAGCGGATCGTAGTCGAGTGCGTCTTTGCACCTCCAGACCCGCATCCAAAGGACATGTTCTGTACATGGCGCTTTTACCTCAAACCCTGACGGGAAAAAATGCACCAGGCATCACCGGTACCCTGCGATCATGACAATCTCCACCCTTGAATTTTTCCTGATACTATACGCCGTTGTGAACGGGTGCGCATTTGTTGCCTATGCATATGATAAAAAGAAGGCAGCAACAGCCGCGTGGAGGACCCCGGAGAACGTCTTGTTGTTGTATGCATTGGCAGGGCCGTTTGGAGCCTATGCCGGCATGAAGATATTCCGGCATAAAACCCAAAAAATAAAATTTTACCTTGTCCCGCTCTTCTTAGTGATACATAGCGGGGTCATCATCGCCATCCTCCTGAATTTTCTTTGATGGAGGTGTTAACAGTATATTTTACCCTGTCTGTTCCCGATCCGGTAGTATTCTTTTCACCGGTTTTAAGAAGTTGAAGGAATGCCCGGGCTCAATGTTTATGGCACGTATGCTACCGTATATAGGCAATCCAGAGGATGATGACCGCCCCTAAGATAAAGACCGGGGTGGATAAAAAATGCCATGAATCAAGGAATTCCCTGAAAATAATATTTACCCCTGCCAGTAATAATCCAAGGCCGGACCCCACCATCACCGCAGTAACTTTTTGCCCACAGGTAAGTTTCGGGCAAAATTCATACTCCGTCATCTGTCACTTTCACACTCTGCGTAGTGTGTCTTAATACCTGCTGTTCTTTCATGGCGGATGATTGCAGGTGATGGGGAAGGTGTGCTGGATGACCCCCACCTGATGCAGTCATGTCCTGATGGAGTCAGGAAACGGTGTGCCGCTGTGAGAATCCGATGATCGATGGGGGGGGGCCTCGTTTTATACTTGTTACCCTGCTGTCCGGTGAAAAAATGAAATAAAACCAGTCTGCGTGGGTTTGAAGCAACCCTACGGGGGTTCACCTGCATAAAAAAAAATTCCAGCACACCCGATCACCCCTCTTTAATAGGGAGCTCTGCAATAATTTGTTTCAATGCGGACCAACAGGCACCATTATTTTCTGGACCTCGCGCTGCGCTGTGCCAACCAGGGTACATGCCTGCGGCGCAACTTCGGCGCGATCATTGTGGATGAATACAACACGATTGTGTCAACCGGGTATACCGGCGCGCCCCGCAAGCAGATGGACTGCACGGAACTGAAAAAGTGCTGGAGACAGGACCACAATATTCCCTCAGGGTCCAACTACGAGCGGTGCCGGAGTGTCCACGCCGAGATGAACGCGCTCATCCAGGCGGGCAAGCAGGCGCGGGGCTGCACGCTGTACCTCGCGGGGTTTGAGGTGGAGACTGACGAGCTGACCCGGATCTGGCCGTGTTTCCTCTGCTCGAAGATGATCGTGAACTCCGGCATCACCAATGTGATCATGCGGACGGCAAAGGATGCGTACCGCGAGATGGACCCCATGGTTTTGTACCAGATGCGGAGCCATGAGTCCCTGGGCGAAGACGGAAAATAGCGGAATATTCCGGGCCCCGTCTGCACATCCTGTCCAACCCTGCTATCCATGACGTTTTCTTGCCGGCAGTGCGGGGATTGCTGCATGTATCTTGGTGATTACATCGTCATCGAACGACAGATCGCCCCGCTCCGGTTTGAATGCTGCTCCGTTTCGACAGGGACACCGTTCACCGCAGAAGTGGATGAGGACAAACGCCACCTCTTTTCTGACCGCACGTGGATCGACCGTCATCCCCCGGCCTGCCGGTTCCTTCGTCCGGACGGGGGTCTCTTTCATTGCACCATCCACCGGGACAGCCCGGCCCAGTGCAAGTTCTACCGGTGCGTCGTGATGCGGGTCCTGGGCAGCACCGGCGAACAGGCAGGGACAATTACCGGAACGCTTGCGCTCCATTCTGAAGATCCTGTCCTCCGGGCAGCGTACAAAGAAGCAATGCGGGATATTAAGGATACGGATCCGGATGCGGAAGAGCGGCTGCAGGAATTTCTTATAAGCCGGGGTTTCGAAATCCAGTAAGTTAAAGAACTGTTCTCTTTTTTTGGAAAAAACCTGTCAGCTGACGGTCCGCGGTCAAACCTTCCTGAACTCGTTGTACAGGGAGACCAGCGAGAGGCTGATCAGGTTTGCCGTCGTTGCCGCATACCAAAAAAACATTTCAGCCGGGGTCAGGATGGTGATCCAGCCAGACCAGAGCATGGCACAGATGATCGAAAAGGTCAGCACCGTGTCGATGGCAAGAAAGACCATGGGCTGCCCGACGATCCGTCCCGCCTGGGCGATCGTGCAGTATTCCCATTTCGCGGGAATCCCGATGAGGTCAAGAAGTGCCCGCCCGGTGTTCATCAGGAGGTCGGTGCCCGCCCAGGCGATGACCAGCCACCCGAAAAAAACAAGGGACGGTGACGTGGCCGAGCCGATGCGGACTGCGGTCACCCCGAAGAGCAGCTTGTAGATGCAGAACGGGATCCCGATGGAAAAGGAGAGGAAGGACGGGCGGATGAAAAATTTCTGGATCCTGTCGGATTCCCGTTCGCATACGTTTTTCTGGTTCTCGCTGGTGGCTGCAGGCATGGTGGTGGCGGGGATCGGTCGTGTTGTTAAGTATATCATGGAATCCTTATATCAATCGTCTGGAAAAACATGGGGGGTTTTAATAGGGGAAAACGAAACCTTGTCTATGGCATCCCGACTTCGGCCTGACCGCAAACCGGATTATCCCAAACCCAAAGCAAAAACCAAGACCAGCCCGGATAAGGGGCGTCAGCAGGAAGATGACCGGCATCATCCCATGGCTCATCCCATCCCCCGCCCGAAACACAAGCCCCAGAAAAAACCCGCGCTGCCCCCGCGGCACACAACCCACCCTGAGCCTTTGAGCCCGAAGCAGGACCCGGGCCCCTTCGCGGACCGCCCGCGACCGGGAAAGATCATGAAAAAATCTACAAAGACCCGTCAGAAGCGCTGACATTTACCAAGAGTGAAATTTTACCGGCAGGGGGTTCCACCGGTAAGGTCAGGATGATGCCGGTGCTTTTTTAAAAAACAGGACGGGCGCTCTTACTTCAGGCTGGTATGTGGAGTTCAATAGTCCCCCGGGGGACCGAGGTGTTGCTCTGTTTTACGAGCGCACCGTTTTTATAGATCCCTACGGTGAGCGGGTCACCGGATGCGTCCTGCTTCTCGATGGAGATGTCAATGATACCGTCATTTGCCAGTATCTGGTAGAACCTGTCGCCGGTTGCGTTCACCTGCCGCAGGAATCCCTTTGCACCGACCGACCCGATAAATGTCCCGGGGGACTGGACCCGTACCCAGACCCCGGACGGGGGAATGGCGATTGTCGGGGGAGGTGGGGGCACCGTGACCTGGGGGGTGGCTTCCGGCGTGGCTTCCGGTGCGGCTGACGCTGTCTGGGATGAGAGGGCAGGGCCTGCAGCAGCTCCCGGAATGGCGGGGGAGACTGTCGTATGCCATGTCAGTGCAGCCGGGTTTTCATGCATGATCGCTACATACGTGATCATACCGCCAACAACAGCAACGAAGATCACGAGCAGTGCCGGGAATGCCTTGAACGGTACCCGTTCGATAATGGTGGCAACGGGCGAATCTTTTGGTGGATACAATGAGACGGGGGTTTCATCCTCCCTGCGCTGTGGCCGGGGGGGTTGGGACGCATCCGGTTCCCCGCCCGCCTCTGCCCCCGGGGCTGTGTCCGTACCCTGGACGGAGGGGAGGAGGGAAACGGGCTCTTCTGCCTGCACCTTCGATAACGGGATGTGTCCCTTGAGTTTTACGATCAGCTGGTCGCGTTCTCCAATCCTCATGAAGCCGGGTTTCTGGAAAAAGACGAGCTCGCGGCCCGGTGCCTCACCGGAAAAGAGGGTGATGGTGACGGTCGGTTCATGGAATTTATTCTCTCCCGGGACAACCGAACCGATGGTGTCAAGCCGGATATCCTCGTGATGGACCCGGTCTTTTTCACTTTCAACAAGGACAAGGCGGATACTGGTGAGTATCACTTCATTCCTGACGCCGTTGATCACAATATCCTGTATCGTCAGGATAATGGACTCATCGCTCGCTAGAGACAGGCCGTCCATAGTACCACGTTTGTAAAATGATACCTCTTATAATTACAACAATAAGGGTTCATGGGGATATGAGGTTTTTTATTAATTCTCTGGCCCGGTGACCTGCGGACTTTTACCGGAGAACTCCGGGGGGACTTCCGGTTTACCCCACCGTCTTCCAGTACATCAGCCGGCGGTTTATTCCGACGGAGAGCACGCACAGCTTCATTGTTCCGGCACTCCCGTGCGCAAGCGTGCAGGAGAGCGACACACAATCCCTTGATTCCTCCTCTCCAATAGAGATCTAAAAATTCCTGCCGCACGGGAGATCCTTAATCAACTTTAAAAAAAAATAGTGGAGGGAGAAGAAGCATGGACAAGACCCTGAAAATTATCGGAGTGGTCGGGGTGATCGTAGCGGTTATTGCCGGTGCCTGCGTTTTGGCACATCCCTCCCTGCAATCACCGGATGCCGGCACGGTACCTGAAAATTCCCTGACGGTCTATTTCTTTTATGGCGAAGAGTGTCTGCACTGCCATGTGGTCATGCCGCTGGTCATCAACCTGTCCGTAAAATATCCTGATGCACATATCCAGATCCTTGAAGTCTGGCATAACCCGGCAAACAACGAGCTCTACATGAAGGTCAATGAGAAGCTCGGGATTGCCCCCCCCGGCGTCCCCGAAGTGGTCATCGGTGACACGGTCCTTGTCGGCGACCGTGAGATCCCCGGGAAACTGGAACACCTGATCATCGGGCAGCTGAAAAAGTGAACCGGGACGGTTTTCTTTAAAGAATACCGGCACGGGGCAGTCCTGTTCCGGACGTTAATCCAAAGAACTATGGCGCTGCACGCCGATCAGAACGTATGGATACCAATACCGTGCTCCAGGTCCTCTCAATTTTGATCGAATGCGTTGTTGTTCTTGGAGGGGTGAGGCTCGCCACCAAAGGAAAGAAGTTCTATGGCTGGTGGATCGCCCTTACGTTCGCCCTGTATGTGGTCTTTGACCTGTCCCGCCTCGGGTTCCTCCCGAAAAGCGAATCGATCATCTCGCCCCTGTTCCTGATCGCCAGCCTCTCGATCCTGTATGCAATCTGGCTGATCGGCTGCGAAGTCATCCCGAGCCGAAGGTATGACCTGTAACACCAGCGGCACCCACGCACCCATGAGGCAACTATCGTCCGGCAACGCTTATCATGCCGGGTGCCGGACATTCTCCTGATACCATGACCCAGACAGAAACCCTGCGCGGGGTCCCCGGGATCCTGCGCCCTTTCAAGGACTACCTCCAGAGCTCAGGGCTCAAAGAGGGTGACCAGATCGTGTACTACGGGTGCGTTGGCACCTGCACGCCGTTTGTCGAACTGCTCGCGGTTGCAGTCCGCGGGCTTAAATTCGAACAGGTCTTTGTCCCGCTGCTCGACGAGTCAAAGGCAAAGGTGATCCACAACTTCGATGACGTGGGGATGCAGGTGAGCGCAAAGGCTGCGGTGCTCCGGCCCAAGGCGCTCATCATCATGGGAGGGCTTGCGATGCCCAATGTGCCGGTGACAAAGGAACAGGTGCAGGCCATCATCCATACGCACGGCGACGTGAAGGTGGTCGGCGTCTGCTTCATGAACATGTTCGAGAAAGCCGGGTGGCTGCCGGTCGTGAAGTTCGACATGACGATCGATGCGACGATCGATCCCGTTTGCGTGGTGAAAAAATCCATCTGAACGTGGCGCTCATTCACAATTATTGAAAATCATAAAATTTTTCCAAAGAACCATAAGGGGGAATTCCGGGAAAATAAAAAAAATCTCCCGGATCCTGGTTTATCAGACCCCCGTCAATTACCCCATAACGGGGGGTGATCAATGATACGTGCCACCATAATTTTTGGTGATGTAGGTAACGCGGTGCGGCACCCTTTTTCTTTTTACAAAGAATCTCCTTATAAAACCGTTCTTTTGGCAGGTGACTGCCGCGCCGGCAGACAACGACCGACCGGGTATGTCCTGGTGGGGGGAGCAGGTCAAAGGGCTCCTTTCCCGTTACCTGTCTGCCGGAGTACTCTCTGGCTCCCTGAATTCCAGCAGCCACTTCCAGACCGGGACCAGCTGGACCCTGTGGCCGTCATGGACAAATGATTCTTCCTGGTGGTAGGTCAGGATAATTCCCTCACGTACGGCAAGGGTTTTCATCGCTTCCAGAAGACCCGCGAGTTCCCGGTCCCGGTTCTCCTGCGTAATCTCGTAGCAGACCTGGATTGCAGCAGTCACGGCTCCCCGGTCTTCCAGGATGAAATCACACTCGTGGTCATGTTTGAAAAAGTATATCGTCATACCCCTGCGCAGCAGTTCGATGAATACGAGATTTTCCAGGAGCCTGCCCTGGTCCCCGGAGAACCGGAATGCGACGGCATTGCGCATCCCGTTATCGATGCAGTAAAGTTTCTTGTCGTTCACGTACTGCTTTTTTAAGGAATAGTCATACTTGAAGAGCTCAAAGACGAGATACGCTTCTTCCAAAAATCCCACGTAATCCCGCACGGAGGCTGCACTTTTGAACCCGAGCACTTTTTTCAAGGCATTATAACTCGCCGGATTTCCCAGGTTCGTGAACAGGTACCGGGCAAGCTGGCGGAACGGTTTTACTTCCCGGATGCCGGACCTCCCGATGATGTCCCGGAACAGGATGTCTTCGTACGTCCGTTTCAGGTACTCCGGGTCCTGGTATTTCAGGTGTTCAGGAAACCCGCCACCCACAAGGTAGCGGTCGAATTCGGCAAGTATCGCCGCTTTCTTCTGTTCGGTGATCCCGTCAGCGGGAACAGACCGGAACCGCAGGACTTCTTGAAAGGAGAAAGGAAAGAGGGTGATTTTGATGTACCGCCCGGTCAGGTGCGTCCCGAGTTCAGCTGACAGGAGGTTTGCATTGGAGCCGGTAAGGTACACCTTCCAGCCTTCATCATGGATCCTCCGTACAAACCGCTCCCAGCCGGGGATGTTCTGGATCTCGTCAATGAAGATGACCTTTGTACCCGGGGAGGTTTTCTCGCAGATGAGCACGAGCGTACTGAAATCCTCTACGGAAAAATCCAGGAGCCGGTCATCATCGAAGTTGATGTAGTGAAACGTTTCGTATCCCTCGGAGAACTGCCGGAGCAGCGTGGACTTCCCGCTCCTGCGTATACCGGAGATCACGACAATCTGGCCGCTTTTCCGGTACCGCTCCGTATCTACTTCCCTCGTTATGCCGGTGTCACGGGAGAGAAAAACATCCTTCTGGCTCCGGATCACTTCTTCGAGCTGCGTCGCAGTTATCATATGCATATTACCAATGTATACTTACTTGGAATTATTTATATTACTAATGTATAAAGTTATTTCACCGACGGAATAGCCGGGTGCGGATCTCCATGATACACTGGAATGCTGTATGGGTAGGAAATGGGAGGGCCGGGCGTTTGCCCGGTCATTGAGGGATCATGCCGGACTTGATTTCATGACGGTGCTGCAGGTGCTGTTACCGTGAAAGAAGGAATCAATCTTTTTTCTAGAACCATCCGGTGCCAGTCGGGACTTAACAAGACAGCGGGTCCACATGCATCCTGAATGTAGTAACATTCCGGAATCCTTTCTCTTCCAGACGGTGCCGGGTCGTACTGTTTCTTACCCGGACTTTTAATGCCCTGTCGAGTGGCAGCTCCTGAGTTACGAACTGGACGCTGTGGGATTCATGAAGAGCTGCCCGGATCCAGCGGCTCTTCGTCCAGGATGGTTTGAAGATCATCTTTTTTTCTGCGTTCGAAACGGTCCCGCCGTTCATACAGGCATTCAGGGCGATGTGCCAGCTCATGAAATCCATGAATACGCCATCGATGTGATCAAAAGAGAAGAGGGCGAGGTTGGGAAATTCCCCGTCTCTCCGGTAGATTTTCTGGTATTTCCCGAAAATAAAATCCCCGCCGGTCAACACTCTCCAGTTATCCGCGTAGCCGGTCATCCTGATAACGGCATCGGATACACCAACTGCACAGAAAAGCGGGAAAAATCCAAGTTCATCATCCAGCCATTCATAGGCAGGCATGAAACCCGGATAAGAAAAAGAGGGGTCTGCTAAAATTGTGCCGTGCTTCACCTGCGCAACCGGCATGCAGTGGTGATAGTATGGCTCTTTTGGAAATGATGCTGAAGCGGCGATCACGTTCTTCCAATATTTATTTGTTCAGAAGTGAACTTTATGGTTGCATAATCCGAAATTATAAATATTGATTCAGATTTGACAAAATCCATGGTTTTTTATGATGTTGACGAGGACTCACATAATTCCGGAATCGGTCCTTTTGGAGTATATTCACAAAGAGATGGCCGGCAGGTCGTTTGTTTTTTACACACTCTCAGGTGCGCACCTCTACGGTTTTCCTTCTCATGATTCGGATTTCGATATACGGGGGTGCCATATCATGGATGCACGAGAGATCTGCGGGCTTTGTGTGCCCAAAGACTTCATCGAAAGGATGGAAGGGGATATCGATTTTGTCTCATTTGATATCAGGAAAGAACTGGGTCTTGTGCTCCAGAACAACTCCAATGTCCTTGAGCATATCTTTGCCCCGCCTCTCGTTACAGGGCCATCATTTCCCCACCTGAAAAAGATTGCAGGCTTAGCCCTGAGTAAGAAGGTCTTCAATCCCTATTCCGGGCTTGCACTCTTTAACCGGAAAAAATACCTAAAACGAGAGAATAGCGCCCCGGATACATCTTCGGTAAAAAAATATCTCTACGTACTGCGCAGCCTTATGGCCGGGATTTATGCTCTTGAACAAGGCAGGATCGAACCGGATATCCGCACGCTGAACCACCACTTCGGGTATCCCATTGTCGATGACCTCATCGGCATCAAGATCAAGGGCACGGAACGGGGGCAGGTCGGATCTTGCAAGGAGGTTGATGCCCTGATCGATCAGCTCTTTTCAGATCTCGAATCTGCAAAGGAGAATTCATCCCTGCCGGAAAATCCTCCAAAAGAAGTAGTTGAGATGGCGAATGAATTTTTACTGGACTGCAGGGGTGTCTGATCCAGAAGAAAAGGGTATGCAATCCGCTTTAAAAATATCAGAAGTCAGATGTCGGTTTTGTGGTTGATTTATCAAAAAAAAAGATATTTTTGGGATTTTTATTGGAGTGAATTCAACGAATAATCACTCAGAGTTTACTTAACATTTTCAAAGCTTTATCGTGACGGATCATGGATTGTCAGAGGATCATCCGCTCGGATGGTGTGAGTCCTTTTTGGCTCTTGTCTGTCTTTATTGAATCAGATGTTCGTTTGTCTTCTATGGATTTCATCTCACAAATCCGGAGGCTTTTGTATCATTACCGCTGTTGTCCGAATGCACGGCTAACCCACGAAAAAACGGTCTCGGCCATCTTCAGGGCCTGTTTGTATTCGCGTTCATTGACCGGTTCATACCTCCCGGGGTACCGGGTCTCGACTGCATAATACGAGAGCTGGATTGCTGCTTTGATGGTGTCCGGCACATCGATGCCGTTCTTTTCCAGATCGTCGATCAACACCGACAGGGAGTGCGTAGGCTGCGGTACGATATTGTTGGAGATCAGGAGCGCCTTGACTGCCTTCTCAGCAGCCTGCTGGCAGTCAAAGCACAAATCTTCGTATAATATATGTTCACTGGACTTTCCGGCCTGGGCACGGCTCAGGTTGCTGTTAGCCCGTTTCATCCAGTCTTCAACGAGGGACCGGTTTTTCATAAATGACCTTTCCCTGGTTTGCAATCGCATGGTAGATCAGGAACGGGTTATCCTTGATCTTCTCGAACATCTCCGGGGTCTCAACGATAAGCTCAACCGGGACCCCGATCCCGTACAGGTCCCGGTAGAGCTGCATTGCCAGCTGCCGGCGCCTGCTGACGCCGTGCTTGAGAACGCAAATGTCGTAATCGCTCGATTTTTTATTGTCCTTACGGGCACGGGATCCAAACAGGATAATCCGGTCCGGATCGGCAGACCGCGTAATAACCTCAATAATTTTATCCAGCGGTGTTTTCCCCGCCTGCCATCCTGTTGATCTCAACCGTACCCGCTCCCGACCAGTCGCTATCAGGTGTTTGGTTGTCCGGTATTTTATGGTTGTCCATCGATGTGATGGAGGATCTCCACAGGGTCCCCGATAAAAAAAAACAAAAAAACCAGGCTTCTTTAAAAGACGATCTCAACCATTCAGGTCCGATAAGCCGGTCTTGTGCCGATCCGGTTTTGCACCGGCCCTTACCCACGTTCTGTTTGATGATACCATGGGAGGACGGGTATCAGGTTGTGGAGGGGTTGGGTAGGAAATGGGAGGGCCGGTATGTTTATTACACCCATTCACCAGAATGTTTGCCATGGCACTCAAAGACCAGATCCTGGAAGTGATCGGCGGCCCGCACCCGGCAGCCATCGCAACGCTTGACGGAAAACTGCCGGCAGTCCGGTTCATGGTGCTCGCAGGGTTCCCTGACATGACCCTTGTCGGGGCGACCATGAAGGCAACCAACAAGGTCGGGCAGCTCAGAAAGAATGCCGCTACCGCTATTTCGGTCTGGTCGGGAAAAGAGTTCTCCGACCCGTATGTCGAGATCAAGGCAAAGGGCAAAGTCCACGAGGATGTCGCAACGAAGAAGAAGTACTGGAACCCGATGTTTACTCAGTACTTCAAAACGCCGGAAAATCCCGATTTTGTCGTGCTCGTCTTTACGGCAACCGAGATCACGTACCACGCGAAGAACATGGCAAGCGTTGATGTCTGGAAGCGCTAAGGTGCTTCCTGCATTCCTGCCATGAGACGTTGAGACGTTTCCGGGGCAGACTTCTGGAAACGCCAGGGCATGTGCCGGCCTGAATGTCCGGGGACAAAACATTGGAGCCTGCCCCTTAGGGCAGCCTTTGGCATTCCCCGGCATTTTCCATGATTTTAGAAAGGTGCAGGGTTGCAAGGATGATGAAGATCCCGATCGCGATGATAGCATACCCCTGGACCTCGTCATTGACCGGCGGGAATGCCACGACATAGATCCCGTCGATGATCACAAAGAGCCCGATGATCCATCCTTCAACTGCAAGAGCCCCCGCCATGACCGCACCGTTCCCGTACAACAGGAATGGGCAGCTGGGGGATAAAAGGTGTGGTGTCCCGGCCGGACTTGTTCTCCCGCCCGGAATTTTCCCCATTTCTTCCTCGTAATTTCCTTTACGCGTGGGTAGTTACCCGGGTACTCTACCCAAAATCAATATGTGATCGATAAATAACAAACATGTATGATAACCGATAGAGAGTCGTTTTCAGAAATTGAGCCACAAAAAAAACTGGCAGTTCTTATCGATGCTGAAAATGCACAACCGGAAATTATCGAGGGATTGCTTGCTGAAATTGCATTGTACGGGATCGCAAGTGTCAAACGGATATACGGGAACTGGACAACGCCGAACCTTCAGCCGTGGAAGGAAGAACTGCTGAACTATTCGATCCAGCCGATACAGCAGTTCAATTATACCAAAGGAAAAAATGCGACCGATTCTTCCCTGATTATTGACGCAATGGATTTACTGTATTCCAATAAGTTCGATGGCTTCTGCATCGTCTCCAGCGACAGTGATTTTACCCGGCTGGCCCAGAGGATCCGGGAATCCGGGCTGTCGGTCTATGGGTTCGGGGAACAAAAAACTCCCACGCCTTTTGTCCATGCATGCGACAAGTTTGTGTATACTGAAATTTTAAGAAAGACCAAGATAACGGATGACCGGTTTTCCGAGATCCAGAAAGAAGATACCATCGACAATGCCCTCAAACCCGTGAAGGGAGACCCGACGTTACTCAATTTATTGCGGTCCGCTGCCGAGGCCTGTTCGGATGATGAGGGGTGGGCGAACCTGGCAAATGTCGGGGGAAATATTGCCAACCAGTCCCCGGACTTTGATCCCCGTATTTACGGGTATAAAAAACTCAAAGACCTCGTCATCGCGACGGGCAGTTTTGAGATCGAGGAGAAACGGCCGGGAAATTCTCCTGCAAAAGTGGTCTACATCAGGTTCAAACAATTTAAAACACGAAGGAAATGAGTCACCAGATCATGTGAGACCGGGCCGGATTTTTTTGGTCTTCAAATTTTTTCCGGAAAATTTTCTCTCATGCTCAAATTTTTTAAAATTTTTCGCAGCTGAAATTTCCGGCCGCGAAACCTTTGCGGGCCGGAAAGTGGCCGGGACTTTGGTCGGGAGATTTGTGGGAAATGGGGGGGTAACCTGACGTTATGGCAGGAACTTTAGGGCGAGTACCGGAATTCCTCTCCCCTGCCTTGAGGGATCCACCGACGGTAATCCCTGTCGGAGGGGATACCGGATACCTGTTCCGGACGGTGAAAACAGGTCTTATTCAGAAAAAACCAAGTCTTAATCGCCTGAAAATGGGTCATTCCGGTGC
>JAPKXV010000400.1 GCA_026394635.1 Methanoregula sp.
CTATCGATTACTATCCGCGGCAGACACCTTCAAAACTGCACAGTTTCGCGGATGGCTGGCGTCATATCCGGTTCGTCCTGTTGATGAAACCCCTGCCTTTTGTGGCAATTCCGGGGTTTATATTTTCTCTGGTGGGTGTTCTCCTGATGGCATTTTTCTCTCTTCAGGGCAATGTCGAATTATCACATCTCCACACATTTATTCTTGGGGCAATCCTGATCATGGGCGGTCTGCAGATAATCCTTACGGGATTTTTGATGAAGACCTATTCGATAATTCACGGGTATGAAACAAAAGCCGGCATCATTGAACGGTTTATGAATTATAAGAACATCGAAAAATTACTCGTGCTGGGATTTGTTTCACTCTTTTTGGGCGTTCTTATCGGTATTAATATCCTCATCCAGTGGGTTTCGGTGAGTTTTGGTTTTCTCTCCGAGATTTCAACTGCAATTCTGGCACTCGTGTTCATTGTGAGTGGCGTTCAGGTTGTCCTTTTTGCCGTTTTCCAGAGTATGATGCTCTTAAACGAAAACAATAATCATGATTAAGGTTTTTGAGGACACCGTACTGCATGAACGGGGTTTATGAGGATTGTATGTAACGATCTAATGGATGGTGCGTTCCAAGAGAATAACCGTGCAACCATGAGCGAAAAATATTCCCTGATATATGATGTGTGTAAGAATTCAATTCAAGGATAGGTTTCCCCAATGAAGATCGCCATCATATCCGATGTCATATACCCATACGTAAAAGGCGGCGTGGAAAAACGCGTTTGGGAACTTGCAGTCCGGCTATCCCGTCGCGGGCACGATGTCCACTTATACGGCATGAAATTCTGGGAAGGAAATGATATCATCAACCGTGAAGGTATAGTTCTGCACGGTGTCTGCCCGGCGACACACCTATATTCCCATGGGCGGAGGACGATCGGTGAGGCGCTCATTTTTGGTGCTGCTCTCCTCCCTCATCTGCTCCGTCAGCGGTTTGATATCATTGACTGCCAGCAGTTTCCTTATTTTTCCGCTATATCCTCCCGAATTGCATCTTTGATCAGACGGACTCCTCTGGTAATCACATGGATCGAGGTCTGGGGCGATTACTGGTACGACTATCTTGGTGCCCTTGGAATGTTCGGGAAGGGAATTGAACGGATTATTGCATCGTTTCATGTTCCAAGCATAGCGATTTCTGCAAGGACTGCCTCCCGTTTTCGAACGGTTTTTCGAAAAGATGCACCGTGCGTGTTTTTGATCGGCATTGATATCCCGCAGATCCTGCGGGTTCAGCCGTCACCGGAACATTCGAATCTCTTGTTTATCGGGCGCCTGATCCGGGAAAAAAACGCGGATCTGGTGATAAGGGCGTTTAAACTGTCTATTGAGGATAATCCCTGTCTCCGTTTGTCTATTATCGGGAACGGTCCCGAACGGGAAGCGCTGACGGCACTGATCCGGGATCTATCCCTTGAGAACCGAGTGGTTATCCATGATTTTTTTGAACGGCACGATGAGGTGATCGCGCGGATGAAATCCTCGGAAGTATTTGTTCTTCCCTCGACCCGGGAAGGATTTGGCATCACGGCGCTTGAAGCGCTGGCATGTGGTCTACCGGTTGTTACGGTGGATCATCCCGCAAACGCAATCCGGGATCTTATTACGGAAAAAACCGGATTTATCTGCACCCTGTCGGCAAAAGATCTTGCCGATAAAATCCATTCAGCGATTGAGAATCACGCTGAAATGAAGGCGGCATGTATCGCATCGGCTCAATCGTTTGACTGGGATTGCATCACGGCAGATGTGGAAGAGTATTACCGGTCTATAATGGAAAAGCAAAGCACACAAAAATAGTGTTCAAATATTTAACCGATCCCCTTGGTTTTGTATCGATTGTCAGGAGTTGACACCCGTCCCTGACCGGTTATCCTTTAATAAGATTCCCCTTTACCACATCATCTTCTGTTACGGAAATATTCCGCGAAGTACCCACAATATGGTATGGTCCGTTCGCATGCACCCCGAAGGAGTAACTCTCTGTGGAATAAGGAACGACAAACTCCCCATTTTCGCTTGCCTGCCAATAGACAAACGACCTTCCCGTATTTGTCACAATCGGCACCTCGATGATGCCCTCACCGGAAATATGTGCTCCTGTGACATACTCAAAGATCTTCACGTATTTGATGTCCGGAAGTGTGACAATGCCTGATTCCGGGAAACTCTGTACCGATGCGTTGTTGGGAGACTCGTGGATGAGCCGGTAATGTTTTAGCGCCGGGATTTCCTGTATGGTACGGTTTGGCAGATCAGAGAACAGGTCGGTAAACCGACCGGTTGTTATGTCTTTTCCCTCACTCACAAGTACAGTATCATTCGGGATGCGGGCAACATCCCGTTCCTCATCGCTCGCGATGACCCGTGCATATCCGTTCACATCCCCGGAACTCTCACCCGGTGCCGGCACATACCGGATGGCGTACTGGACGTATTCCACGGTAGTCGGACGTTTCATAGACCCATCAAAATTCTGGAGCCGGACAACCATGGTCTGGAAATAGGCGTCATCGAAAAGATGGACTTTCTGCAACTGCGAGGGATTATTTTGATCCGGGACGACGAACCATTTGATATATGGGGAAATGTCAGTTGAACCACTTTCCCACGGAACTAGGTTCGTGAAACTGTCTACTGCCATAGTCGAATCCGTAATCACGTATTGCCC
>JAPKXV010000044.1 GCA_026394635.1 Methanoregula sp.
GAACCGAATCGCATTCGAATGGTTCGGGTATACAGAGGATGAGTTCAGGCAAGGGCTTAATGTCCTGCAGATGCTTGCCCCGGAAGACCGGGAACTGGCTGGTGCGGCTTTCCGTGCCATACTTGAGGGGAAGGTTAAGCTAGGGCTTCCGGGCGAATACCGGGCACAAAAAAAAGATGGCAGTACATTTCCTATCACCATTTACTACTCACCGGTTATCGTGCAGGGCAGGATAACCGGACTTCGGGGTATCATCATTGACATCACCGAGCGCAAGCGGGTGGAGAAGGAGCTACGGACTATCAGTGCTTACAATCGTAGCCTGCTCGAAGCAAGCCTGGACCTGTTCGTCACGATTAATTCCGAGGGTAAAGTCGCAGATGTAAATACCTCAACGGAACTGGCAACCGGGTACTCAAGAGAAGAACTGATCGGGACCGATTTCTCGGACTATTTCACCGAACCAGAACAGGCGAAGGCGGGATATCAACGGGTGTTCACCCAAGGAACTGTCCGCGATTACCCATTGAGCATCCGGAACAGTGACGGTCATATCACCCCGGTATTGTGTAATGCTACGGTGTACCGTGATGAAACCGGTAATGTCAGTGGTGTATTTGCTGCAGTCCACGACATCACCGAGCGCAAACGGGCGGAAGTGGCGCTCGTAGAGAATGAAGAGCGGCTTCGCACCATTCTCCACTCAATGCAAACAGGAATCATTGTTATTGATGCACATACCCACACAATCCTTGATGCCAACCAAAAAAGCCTCGATATGATTGGGGGAACCAAAGAAGCAGTTCTGGGCTCTGTATGCCACAGTTACATTTGTCCTGCTGAACTGGGCAAATGTCCGATGACCGATCTCGCCCAGGTAATCGATAGCTCTGAACGGATCCTTATAAGCACAAAGGGAAAGAAAATTCCGATTATAAAAAGTGTCATCCCAACAATTCTGGGTGGAAAAAAGGTTTTAATAGAGTCCGTCATTGACATCACCGAACGTAAACGGGCAGAAGACACGATCGCTCTTACCGCCCGCAAGCTGACATTGATGAATGATGTGACGTACCAGTATATCCAGAACAAGATAACCGGACTCAGGGGGTATGCTGATCTCAGTAAAGACGCAAAAACCGAGGCTGAACGGTTATCCTTTATCGAAAAGGAAGAACATGTCCTTGCAGATATCCACCATCTGATTAGAGATACACAAGAGTACCAGGAGATCGGATCGCTTCTGCCCCGGTGGATTCCGGTGGAACAATCTATACGGATAGCTGTTTCACGCGTCAGCCCGAAGGAGGACATATCCATTAAGTCAGCACTCTCTGGACTCGAATTGTATTCCGATCCCCTTATTGAAAAAATCTTCGCTAACCTCATTGAAAATGCAGTACTCCATGGAAAGACCACGAGACGCATCACATTTTCCTGCGAGAAAACGCCGGGGGGACTTATTTTGATCTGTGAAGACGATGGAGTCGGGATCTCCTCCAAGGATAAAGTCCGTCTTTTTGACCGGAGCGTCGGTGAGAAGATCCATTTTGGACTGTTCTTTGTACAGGAGTGTCTTCTCCTTTCCGGTATGACGATTGTTGAAACCGGAAAACCGGGCAAAGGCGCCCGTTTTGAGATAACTGTGCCGAAGGGGAAGTGGCGGATGAAGGATGTGAACCAGTGATGACAGACAAAATCCGTATCCTCTATGTCGATGACGAAGAAACCCTTCTCGAACTCTGCAAGATGTTTTTGGAGCGGTCAGGAAATTTCACCGTCACGGTAACAACAAGCGCTCCCGAAGCGATCCGGATACTTGGGCAGGAGAGATATGATGCCATCGTTTCCGATTACCAGATGCCGGAGATGGACGGCATCGAGTTTTTAAAGCATCTCAAAGCCAAGGGTAATACAACACCGTTCATCATCTTCACGGGAAAGGGTCGGGAAGAGGTCGTAATTGACGCGCTCAATGCGGGAGCTGACGGATATCTGCAGAAAGGCGGCGAGCCAAAGTCGCAGTTTATTGAACTCTCCCATAAAATTAAAAAAGCAGTTGAAGGAAGGCAGGCTGAGAAAGCGTTCAAAGGGAGCGAAGAGCGGTACCGGAATCTCTTCCATAAGATATTAAACGGATTTGCCGTTCATGAGATCCTCTGCGATGATGCCGGGAAACCCTGTGATTACCGGTTCCTTGACATAAACCCGGCATTCGAGAAGATGACCGGGCTCACCCGTGAGAGCGTGATTGGCAAGACCGTACTCGAGGTGCTGCCCAAAACCGAGCCCACATGGATCGAACGGTACGGAAAGGTAGCCTTGACCGGCGAACCGGATTATTTTGTCGAGCACTCCGGGGAACTCGATAAAATCTTTGAAGTGACTGTATACCAGAATGCCCCGCGCCAGTTCACGACCATATTTTCTGATATAACGGAACGCAAGCGGGCTGAAGAAGCGCTCGTGGAGAGCGATAAATTCCTCAATAGTATAATCGAAAATATTCCCAACATGATTTTTGTGAAGGAGGCACAGGAACTTCGGTTCGTACGGTTCAATAAGGCAGGTGAAGACCTTCTGGGATATTCCAGAGAAGACCTGTATGGAAAAAATGATTATGATCTCTTCTTAAAAGACGAGGCAGATTCATTCACCGCACATGACCGGGAAGTTCTTCTCAACAAGCACCTTCTTGATATTCCTGATGAAAGAATACACACGAGAGACAAAGGCACAAGGATACTGCACACTAAAAAGCTGCCCATACTTGACAACGAAGGGAACCCCCGGTTTTTAATTGGGATTTCTGAAGATATCACCGAACGCACGCAGGCTGATGCGGCGCTCATGGAGAGTGAACTGCGGTACCGGAATCTCTTTGATAATATGCTGGAGGGGTTTGCGCACTGCAGGATGCTGTATGATGAAAGCAGGCGCCCGACAGACTTTATCTATCTCAATGTTAATCCTGCGTTTAACCGGATTTCCGGGACATCTGTTGTCGTCGGGAAGCCAGTAACCGAAGTGTTCCCCGGGATCAAAGAAGCATTCCCGGAACTGTTTGAGATCTATGGCAGGGTTGCATTGACTGGTGAGCCGGAGTCATTTGATCTTGATTTTGTACCTTCACAAAAATGGTTACATATCTCCGTATATTCCCTGGAAAAAGAGCACTTTGTAGCAATCTTTGAAGATATCACCGAGCGTAAGCGGGCGGAAGTGGCGTTGCGGGAGAGCGAGCATGAGTTTCGGTCCCTGGCTGAGGCGATGCCGCAGATCGTCTGGGTCACCCGGGCCGACGGCTGGAATATCTATTTCAATCAACAGTGGGTGGATTATACCGGTCTCTCGCTGGAGGAAAGTCATGGTCATGGCTGGAACACTCCCTTCCACCCGGACGACCGGCAGCGCGCCTGGGATGCCTGGCAACGGGCGACGCAACACCAGGACACCTACTCACTGGAATGCCGTCTGCGGCGTGCTGATGGCGTCTATCAGTGGTGGTTGATCCGCGGCGTGCCGTTGCGTAATGCGAGCGGGGAGATTTTCAAATGGTTCGGCACGTGCACCAATATCGAAGACCTCAAACAGGCTGATGAGCGATTCCGGCATGCCTTTGAGGATACCAACATCGGCATGGCGATAATGGCACCGGACGGGCATCTCATGCAAGTCAACCGGGCACTCTGTGAGTTGCTGGGGTATACAAAGACGGAACTTGTCGGGAAAAATTTCCATGATGTCTCCCATCCGGATGATATCATCCTGAAGGGTGATGGCCTTCTGGAGATGCTATCCGCTCCGCAGGATGTCATCAACTTTGAGAAGCGATATCTCCGTAAGAATGGCGACGTTGTGTGGGGGGCAGTCAATTCGATCCTTATCCACGATTCCGAAGGTCTGCCGCTCTATTTTATCACCCATCTCCAGGACATCACCCGGCAAAAGACAGATGCAGAGAAAATCGGGATTGCCAACCGCAAGCTCGAACTCATGAATGATGTGACATACCAGGACATCCAGAACAAGGTAACTGCACTTCGGGGGTATGCTGATCTCAGCAGGGATGCCCGGACCGAGACGGAACGGTCAGCTTACATCAGGAAGGAGGAGAGGATCCTTGCCGACATTCACCAGCTGATTAAAAACACAAAGCAGTACCAGGAGATGGGTCTTAAACAGCCCCAGTGGATACCTGTTGAGGATGAGATCCGGATTGCTGCTGCGCTGACAAGCTCTGAAACTGCTGTAGCAATCGACGCAGACCTGCACGGGCTCGAACTGTATACCGATCCGCTCATCGGCAAGATCTTTTTCCACCTCATTGACAATGCGATGAAGCATGGCGCGGGTCTCACACGGATCACCTTCTCCTTCCGGGAGATACCCGAAGGGCTCGTCCTTGTCTGCGAAGATGACGGTGCGGGTATCGATCCCCATAAACGGGCGACCCTTTTTTCACGGATCACCGGTGACCCGCCCCGGTTCGGGCTCTTCTTTGTGAGAGAGAGCCTTCTTCTCTCCGGTATGACAATCGCCGAGACGAGCGAGCCGGGCAAAGGCGCCCGGTTCGAGATCACCGTGTCGAAAGGGTTGTGGCGGATGAAGGATGTGAACCTGTGATGGCAGAAAAAATCCGGGTCCTCTATGTCGATGACGAACCATCCCTTCTCAATATCGGCAAGGTATTCCTGGAGCGGTCCGGTGATTTTGCCGTAACGACAGCAACAAGCGCACCCGACGCGATCCGGATA
>JAPKXV010000205.1 GCA_026394635.1 Methanoregula sp.
AGGCAGCGATCCGTGCACTCGCCCGTGCCGGCATGCGTATCGGCAGGATTGAAGACGTCACACCCATCCCCCACGACTCATGCCGTCCGAAGGGTGGCAGACGAGGAAGGAGAGTGTGATGGAGATCCAGTTTGTAAGTCTTGACGATGATGTTGCGCGATTTATACTCGATGGTGCAAGCCCGGCGTTTGCCAACGCAGTTCGCAGGGCGATGATATCCGAAGTGCCGACGCTTGCGATTGACGATGTGCGCATCTATGATAACACGAGCGCACTTTTTGATGAGATGCTTGCCCACCGGCTCGGGCTGATCCCGATCATTACCGATCTTGACACGTACTCCCGCAAGGAGGCCTGTGCATGCGGCGGTGCGGGATGCCCGGGCTGTTCGGTCACCTATACATTGAGCGTCGAAGGCCCGAAAACGGTCCAGTCAAGCGACCTGATCCCCCAGGACCCCAAAGCGGTCCCGGTGAATGATAATATCCCGATCGTGAAACTCACGAAGGGCCAGAAGCTCGTGCTCGAGGCGCGTGCAGAACTCAACACCGGAAAAGAGCATGCCAAATGGCAACCGACCAACGTCTGCGGTTACAAGAACTATCCCGTCATTACGATTTCAGAAGCCTGCGATGCATGCGGGAATTGTATTGAGGAATGCCCGCGGGATATCCTTGCTGTAAAAGGCAAGAAGATCGAGGTTGTCGAAGGCAAGATCTCCGACTGCTCCATGTGCAGGCTCTGCGAACGGGCGTGCCTGGCAACCGGAATCGGGGACGTGCCGGCAATTACGGTCACCGCGGTGCCCGACCGGTATATTTTCGCGGTCGAAAGCGACGGGTCACTTCCGGTAAAAGAGATCCTGCGGCGGGCGCTGCAACACATCAAAAGACAGTCAGACGAGCTGGAGAAACAGACACGCGAGATTTCAGGGGATGACAAGAGATGACAAGAACCGTGGAAAAGACGAACCCCCGTCTTACCAACCTTATATCGCTGTTAAAGAACTCCTCACGCGAGAATGAGGCAAAGATCTGGCGCGAGATCGCAAGCAGGCTGGAGACCTCGAACAGGAACTATGCAGAGGTCAACCTGTCCAAGATCGAGCGCTACGCCCAGAACGGCGAGACGATCATTGTCCCCGGCAAAGTGCTGGGCAGCGGCGCCCTTTCCCAATCGGTGAAAGTGGCGGCACTGAACTTCTCGGCATCAGCGACAAGCAAGATCCGGGACGCGAAGGGACAGTGCATGACGATTGAACAGCTCCTGCAGGACAACCCGAAGGGAAGCGGTGTCCGCATCCTGAGGTGAAATTACGATGGTGACAGTAATCAACGGTGACGGGATGCTTCTGGGAAGGCTTGCAAGCGTCGTCGCACAGCGGGCGCTGGCGGGCGAGGAGATCGCAATCGTCAACGCGGAAAAAGCAATCATTTCAGGAAGCCGGGCACGGGTCCTTTCCAACTACCAGCACAAGCGCAGCCGTGGTTCCAGTGGATGGGGGCCGTTTGTTCCGCGCAGGCCAGACAACTTAATGAAGCGCACGATCCGTGGCATGCTCCCCTACAAGCGCCCCCGTGGCGTGGACGCGATGAAGCGTATCAGGTGCTATGTGGGCATCCCGGTCGATTTTGTGGGAAAAGATTTCGAAGTGCCCGATGAGGCACACATGGATCGGCTGAACAATGTTCAGTTTGTCACCCTAGGTACAGTCTGCACCTTCCTGGGGGCAAAGTTCTAACGGGTGGTCGTTATGGTCAAGATCATCAACACAAGTGGAAAACGCAAGACGGCAATCGCACGGGCAACGCTCAAGGCAGGCAAGGGTGTCATCCGGATCAATTCAGTCCCGCTGGATAAGTACGGGACCGAGATGACCCGGATGAAAATCTCCGAACCGCTCCTGATTGTGCCCAATGCGGTGAACGGTATCGATGTCTCCATCGACGTGGAAGGTGGTGGTGTGATGGGGCAGGCAGAAGCTGTCCGCACGGCACTCGCGAGGGGAATAATCGAGTGGCACAACGACCCCCAGATGAAGGATGCGTACCTGACGTACGACCGGACGCTGCTCGTCAACGACTCGCGGCAGAAGGAAACGAAAAAGCCGCATGGACGCGGTGCACGCAAGAAGTTCCAAAAGTCTTATCGTTAGGATAAAAGAAAGAATGAGAGGTCGACAATCGTGATACCCGTACGATGCTTCACCTGTGGAAAACCAGTCTCCACAGCGTTTGAAGAGTTTAAATTAAGGCGGGCAGCTGGCGAGGATCCCAAAAAGATCCTCGATGACCTCGGTCTGACCCGCTACTGCTGCCGGCGCATGCTGCTTACGCACAATGAGATCATCGATGAGCTCAACCCGTACCAGTGAGGGGTGCGTTAAAGAGGGGTCGTAGGGTAGCCTGGTCTATCCTATTGCGTTCGGGACGCAGTGACCTGAGTTCGAATCTCAGCGACCCCATTACAAAGAAGATCATTTTGAGGAAGACACATGCAGACTCCACTATACACCCGGTATGAACGGGCGCGGATTATCGGAGCCCGTGCTCTGCAGATATCAATGGGTGCACCACTCCTTATCAAAACCGAACGGATCGATCCGCTTGAGATCGCGATCGAAGAATTCACCCAAAACAAGATACCCATTACCGTAAAGAGGAAGTGAACACGTCGATGACGATGATTGAAGCAGTCGAGCTCCGGGTGATCCTGGACAGCCGGGGGAACCCAACCGTTGAAGCCGATATCCTCACGACATCCGGGTTCGGGCGGGCAGCAGCTCCCGCCGGCGCAAGCACCGGGTCCCGCGAGGCAAAAGTCCTTCCCCCCAGGGAAGCAGTGGAGAGCGCAATATCAAACCTTCTGCCAGCCCTTATCGGATTAGATGCATCCGATCAGGCAGGGTTTGACGAGCAGCTCCGGGATATTGACGGGACAGACAACTTTTCCGGCATCGGTGCAAACGTCGCGGTCGCCCTGTCTTTAGCAAATGCAAAAGCCGCTGCAGCAGCGGGGGGCATGCCCCTCTTCCGGTACCTTGCCGGGGCGTTTGTTTCCGAGATGCCGCTCCCGCTCGGGAACGTGATCGGCGGCGGTGCGCACGCGGCAAATGCGACCGAGATCCAAGAGTTTTTGGTGGTCACGGGCGATGCAGCCGATGTGCAGGAGGCAGTATTTGCGAACGCCGCGGTGCACCGCACGGTAAAGGAGATCCTGAACAAGAAGGGCAAGGCATGCGGTAAGGGCGATGAGGGTGCCTGGGCGCCCCAGATCGATGACGCCCTTGCATTTGATATCATTGCCGAAGCGTGCAGTAGCGTTGCTGACACGATGAACGTGTCCGTCGACATGGGTATCGATGTTGCAGCAAGCCAGCTCTGGAACGACGGGCAATATACGTACCGCAAGAAGAAACGCTCCACGGAAGACCAGGTCGCATACATTGCCGGGCTCGTTGACAAATACAACCTTGTCTATGTCGAGGACCCGATGCATGAAGAGGACTTTTCCGGATTTGCCGATCTCAACGCACAGGTCGGTGACCGGTGCCTTGTCTGCGGTGACGATATCTTTGTCACGCAGGTTGACCGCATCATGCAGGGAATCGAATCGGCATCTGCGAACTGTGTACTGATCAAACCCAACCAGGTGGGCACCCTGACCGATACCTTTGAAGCGGTCAGACTGGCCCATACGCAAGGATTGGATACGGTGATGAGCCACCGGTCCGGTGAGACCACTGATACTACCATTGCACACCTCGCAACCGCGTTCTCCTGTGTATTCCTAAAGACCGGTGTGGTTGGCGGGGAACGCATTGCAAAACTGAACGAACTGATACGCATAGAGGAACAGCTATGACCCAAGTTACCGAGATGGAAATTGAATTAAAAGAACCGCTCGTCCCTGTCGAAGATTATCTGGCGGCAGGTGTCCACATCGGCACGCAGCAGAAGAGCGAGGACATGAAGAAGTTCATCTACCGCGTCCGCGGTGATGGGCTCTATATCCTGGATATCCGGGAGACCGACGCACGGATCAAGACCGTGGCAAATTTCTTAAACCATTACGAGCCCCCCAATATCCTTGTCGTCACCTCCCGCCAGTACGGGCAGTTCCCGGCGAAGAAGTTTGCTGACACGATCGGCGCAATGTCAGCGACCGGCCGGTTCATCCCCGGGTTCCTCACAAATCCCGTCCTCGCCGGTTACATCGAACCTGAAGTGATCGTCGTCACCGATCCGATTGGCGATGCCCAAGTGATCCACGAGGCAGTCCAGTGCGGCATTCCGGTGATCGCACTTTGTGACACCAACAACATGACCAAGTTTGTCGACCTTGTGATCCCGACCAACAACAAGGGAAGAAAGGCGCTCTCGATGGTCTACTTCCTCCTTACCCGCGAGATGCTCCGGCTCCGCGGTATATCCACGGCACTTACCCCGGAAGACTTCGAGACGGATGTCTGAAACGGTTGCCCAGCTTTTGCGGCAACCGATATCTGGATATACCAGTTTGACCAGAGGGTTTATCCGATGAACATGCGTGCATGCGCAGTGGCGGGGATGTTCTACCCGAGGGAACCCAACCATCTCGAGCAGCTGCTCACACGGTTCTTTGCATCAGGCGGGGACCCGGTGGATGCAAAGGGCATTGTTGCACCCCATGCAGGGTACATCTACTCAGGAGAGGTTGCGGCGCGGGCGTATGCCGCGATCCCCGAAGACTTCCCGGGAACATTTGTGGTCATCGGCCCGTCCCACAGGGGATACATGACCGCAGGGTCGCAAGTCCCATGGGAAACGCCGCTGGGTGTGATTGATACGGATACGGCATTTATGGAAGCTCTCGATATCGAAACAGATGAATTCTCGCATGAGAGTGAGCATTCGCTTGAGGTCCAGATGCCATTTATCAAGTTCCGGTTCCCCCGTGCCCGGATTGCACCGGTGATGATGGGTGAGCAGGACGAGCCGGGCGCAGCTCTCCTTGGCAACAAAATAGCCTCTGCAATCAAGGCAACGAAAAGGGACGTGCGGATCGTTGCGTCGAGCGATTTCTCCCATTATGTATCAGAGACACTTGCCCGGGAGAATGACCTCTACGCGATCGAACCCCTGCAGTCGCTCGATACCGGAGAGTTCTACCGGCGCATTGAAGAACGGAAAGTTTCTGCCTGCGGTTACGGCCCGATTGCTGCGATGGTAGCAGCGTGCCGGACGATGGGGGCAAATGAGGGACGACTCCTCACGTACACGACAAGCGGGGATGTTACCGGCGACCGGTCTGAGGTCGTGGGGTACGCAGCCATTGCGGTGATATAGGTTGGCAACATGGAGTGCGCCGGGCAAAGTGTTTTTGTTTGGTGAG
>JAPKXV010000066.1 GCA_026394635.1 Methanoregula sp.
ACTCCTTCACAGTTATACATACTACACGGAGATCCGGAGGGACTATATCAAAAAGCTCATTGAGTTCACTCCACCGCAGTTCGAGAAGGCATTTCTGCTCTCCTCCGGTACGGAGGCAACGGAATGTGCCCTCAAGCTGATGCGGATGCAGGGGAAGGCTAGCGGGAAGCGGAAACCCGGCATCGTCTCTTTTGAAGAGAGTATGCACGGAAGAACGCTCGGGGCACAGATGATGGGGGGTACACCTGCCGCCCGGGAGTGGATCGGATACGAGGACCCGAACATCTACCGCCTCCCGTTTCCCTATCCCTGGAAGCTGAAAGATGAGAATGGTCGACAGGTTTCCGGCGAGGCGCTGTTCTCCACCCACATCGAACAACTGAAACAGAAAGGGATCAATCCGGAAACCGATATCTGTGGATTTATCCTTGAGTCGTATATCGGATGGGGAGCAGTATTCTTCCCGGTCGATTATGTCAAAGCGCTCGTCACGTACGCCCGCAAGCACGATATCATCGTAACCTTCGATGAAATACAGGCTGGATTCGGACGGACCGGCACCCTGTTTGCCTACCAGCATTATGGTGTTGAGCCGGACCTCATCTGCTGCGGCAAAGGGATCAGTTCGAGCCTCCCGCTTTCCGCAGTTCTCGGATCACGGAAGATCATGGACCTTCCGGATATCGGGTCAATGAGCAGCACCCATTCAGCAAATCCACTTTGCTGCGCTGCGGGTCTTGCTAACATCGAGTTCATCGAATCCCACAACCTTGTTAATAAGTCCAGACGCAAGGGTAAAATCCTGATGGAAGGGCTCGAAGCCATCCGGAAAAAGTTCCCGGACCATATCTCTGAAGTTTTTGGAAAAGGTCTCGTTGCTGCACTGCTCATCAGGGATCCAAAAACTGGATTTGCCGACTCCCTCACGGCAAGCCTGATCTGCGAAAAGGCAATGCATAAAGGGCTTCTGCTCGTCCATACAGGTAGGGAGTCGATAAAGATGGGCCCTCCCCTGACTATCCCGGACGAAGCGCTCCTTGAAGGATTGAAGGTGCTTGAGGAATCCATACAAGAGATTGTAAATCCATGAGACTAGCATGATCAGAACTGTGAGGCATGTCGGGATAGTCGTAAAAAAAATTGATGATGTCCTGCCGTTTTACCGCGATCTGCTTGGCATGAAGCTGGTGAAAAAGACCCATGAGCCGGAACAGTTCATCAACCATCTCCTTGGCATCAGCCGGTGCCAGCTGGTCACGGTAAAACTTGCAGCTGAAGAGGGGGAAACCCTCCTCGAATTACTGGAATTTGCATCACATCCCAGCGATCATGCAGCTGCGCCATCATTGTTCAGCCCGGGGATCACCCATATCGCGTTCACCGTGAAGAACCTCGATGGGCTGTATCAGAAACTAATCAACGAAGGGATTCTATTCCTTTCCCCGCCATTGAGATCCACGGATGGTTTTGCCAAAGTCGCTTTCTGCAGGGATCCTGCCGGTAATTATCTTGAACTTGTGGAAGAATTATCGTGATATGTATCCAAGTATGGAGTGGTGAGTCTCGTTGACCAGAATCGGTATCATGCAGGGGCGGCTGCTGCCCTCGGTGAGCAATACGATACAGGCATTTCCGGAAAAAGGGTGGCAGAAGGAGTTCCCTCTCTCCAGAAAGCTCGGACTGGATTGCATCGAATTCATTTTTGACGGTGATAATTTTACCAGTCACCCGCTGATGACTAAAGAGGGACTTCGAGAGATACAAAAACTGGAACGGGAAAATGACATTGGGGTTCTTTCTGTTTGTGCGGACTATTTTATGATACACCCTCTTCACCGGGGATCTCCTGAAGAAAAAATAGCACGGGTGAAAATACTACAAGACCTCATACGGAACTGTGCAAAACTTGACATTGGTAATATCATTATTCCCTGTGTCGATAACTCGCGGCTCCAGAACGGGACTGATATAATAGAATTTAAACTCAAGCTGGGTGAATGCTTACCGGTTGCAGAAGAATGTAATATCAATCTCGCGCTGGAGACGGATCTCGGGCC
>JAPKXV010000197.1 GCA_026394635.1 Methanoregula sp.
ACCGGGCGCGTGATCGCAAACCGCACGTACCTTTCGCCGCTTGAGCCAAAGCCAACGCCAGGAGTTGCAACAATACCGGCTTCATTGAGCAATTTTGCACAAAATGCCATGCAGTCATGTACCGGCAGCCAGACATAGAATGTCGCTTTCGGCGCAGGTACATCAAAGCCAAGGTCACGCAGCCCGGTGATGAGCACGTCCCGGCGCTCCTGGTAGATGTCGCACGCCCTCTTTACGCAGTCCTGCGGGCCGGAAAGAGCCGTGATAGCAGCATGCTGTATCGCATTGAAGACCCCGGAGTCCACGTTGGTCTTGACCCTTCCGAGCCCGGCGAGGATCTCCGCATTGCCGACTGCCATTCCGATCCGCCAGCCTGTCATGTTATAGGTCTTGGAGAGCGAGTGCATTTCAATACCGACTTCCATAGCTCCTTTTGTCTCCAGGAACGAGGGGGCACGGTAGCCGTCATACGCGATCTCGGAGTATGCATTGTCCGAGACGACAACGATAGAATGATCGCGGGCAAAGTCCACGACCTCTTTGTAGAACCCTGCCGGTGCGACCGCCGCAGTCGGGTTATTCGGGTAGTTGATGAACATGAGTTTTGCCGCTTTTGCGACTTTTTTGGGGATGTCGTCGAGGACCGGGACAAAGTTGTTCTTGAGTACGAGCGGCATCTCGTGCACTTTTCCTTCTGCAAAGAGGGTACCGGTCCGGTAGACCGGGTAGCCCGGGCTTGGCGAGAGAACATAGTCACCGGGGTTTACAAACGCCTCGGCGATATGGGCAATCCCATCCTTTGAGCCCATGAGGGCGACGACTTCTCTTCCTGCATCGAGCCGTACCCCGAACCGCTTTTTGTACCAGTCTGCGACTGCGCTCCGGTATAAGGGCATGCCGGCATAGGAGGGATAATGGTGGTTTTCCGGGTTTTGAGCCGCTTCGCAGAGTGAGGCGACAATATGGTCGGGGGTAGGCAGGTCCGGGTCACCCACCCCGAGGTCGATGATGTCTACGCCTTTCTTCTGTTGCTCTGCTTTCATCTCGTCGATCCGTGCAAAAAGGTACGGCGGGAGATTGTTCATGCGTGCTGCATACATAGGTAGTAGCTCATGTGCGCTGAATTCTCTAGTATTTACCGATCTTTGAGTAGTGTGGCTGGCGCACCGTGCAAGTTTTGAGTCAAACGCTTATCAGCCGGGAGGAATAATATGAGTCGTATGGAGAAAACAGAGGGCATCATCGAGGCACGAGGGCTTGTCAAACAGTTTGGGGATGTGACCGCGGTAAACAACATCTCGCTCTTTGTAGGAAAAGGTGAACTCTTCGGCCTGCTCGGGCCCAACGGGTCGGGGAAGACGACCATGATCAAGATGCTGACCGGGCAGCTACGTCCCACCAGCGGCTCGGCCACGGTCATCGGTGTTGATGTGGTAAAAGATCCTGTTGGCGTGCGGGAACGTGTCGGTATCATCCCCGAACAGGAGACACCCCCGAGTTTCCTGACCTCTGTCGAGTACCTGGATTTTGTCGGAGAGGTGCGCGGGATTCCGGATGTACAGAAGAAGGCGGACTGGTGGTTTGACTTCTTAGAGTTTTCTGACAAGCGCGATGTCCTCTGCAAAGACCTCTCAAGGGGCACACGGCAGAAACTGATGTTTACCCAGGCGTTCCTCCACAAACCGGCGCTGGCCCTGATCGATGAGCCGCTTATTAACTTCGACCCAATCATGCAGCACAAGGTCAAGGAGTATCTTACCGGCTATGTAAAATCGGGAAACACGATCTTCATCTCAACGCATATCCTCGGGATCGCAGAAGAGATCTGTTCAGGGTTCGCAATCCTGCACAAGGGAAAACTCCTCCATACCGGAACTGTTGCGGGACTCAAAGAGAACAACCAGCACCTCGACGATTTCTTCCTCTCGCTTGTCCGGAAGGATGACCATGGCTAATCTCTTCACCTGCATGATGAAGGAGGAGTGGCGTATCCACTCCACGATATTCGGGAGTTTAAGTTTTGCGCTCTTTCCGGTCCTTATTTTCGCCATTACCTTCATGGGCTCGTTCCTGCTCCCGCTCTTCAGGGCAGCGCTCCCCGGCGGCAATATCTCCCTTGTTATCCATGCATTGTTTGTCCTCCTCGGGATCATGGTCGGGGGCTTCGGCCTCATCGGCATGGAGGCGATGAACCGCAGGTTCGGGCAGGCAAGCCTCCTTGCGTACTCGGCACGGAGCCTCCCCCTGTCGGAACGCAGGATCTTTCTTGTCTTCGTGGTGAAGGATACCGTCTATTACTTTATCCTCTGGGTCCTGCCGTTTGTGGCCGGGTTTGCCGTCGCCTCCCCGTTCATTGGTGTCCCGTTTGCTATGCCCGTGCTCCTGCTGGTTACGCTCACCCTTGCATTCCTTTCCGGACTTTCTTTAGTCTTCTTCCTCTCCACGGTTTATGCCCGTTCAAAAAGGCTTCTTTTAGTCGCTTTTGCACTGATTATCCTTGCATGGGCTGCCCTCTATTATCTTACCGGCATCAATGGGGTCTTCCTGTTCCCTCCGCTCATGCTCTTTGGTGCATTCTCGTGGGTGACCCTGCTTGCCGCGTGTGCGCTCATCCTTATCCCCTCAGCGGTTGCGGTGATGCTTTTCTCCCCGGAACACGCGGACACCACCCGGCGGTTCAAAAACGCAATCGCCCCGCTTACAAAAAAATTGTCGTTCTTCCCGAATCCACCCCTTGCCGCCAAGGATTTGATCGACCTGAACCGGAGCGGGAGCTTCTTCGGCCAGACGATCTTTTCCTTCCTTATCCCGCTCGGGCTCCTCTGGTTCCTGCTTTTTGTGCTCGCACCATTCCTCCCCCCGGGAGGAG
>JAPKXV010000054.1 GCA_026394635.1 Methanoregula sp.
AAGGGTGGCGGGACTATTGATGTTGAGGTCAGCGTCGTTCTTCAGGCTCAAAAACGGCAGTTTATCGTCTTTGTGCGGGATATCACCGAGCGCAAACGGATGGAGACTGCGCTCATCCTTTCTGAACAGACCTATCACTCCTATGTCGATAATTCCCCGGGGGGATTCTTCGTTGCGGATGGTGCAGGACAGTACCTGGATGTCAACCGGGCCGCGTGTAACCTTCTCGGGTATTCCCGTGAAGAACTGCTCTCCATGAACGTCCTTGATCTCGCGCTTCCCGAAGAAGTACAACAAACACTGGACCAGTTCACCAGTATAATAGAGAGATTAAAAACAGAATCTTCCGTCAGTCTTGAGATACGATTAAAGAAAAAAGATGGATCTGTATGCCCGGTCATCATGAGCGTAGTACAACTTCCCAACAATGCGATCATGGGATTTACCCTGGATATCACCGATCGGAAGCGGATGGAAGAGGCACTCCGTCAGGCAAACAAACAACTGAACCTGCTCTCTTCCATTACCCGGCACGATATCCTCAACCAGTTGATGGCACT
This sequence comes from Methanoregula sp., assembly GCA_026394635.1. GTDB lineage: Archaea > Halobacteriota > Methanomicrobia > Methanomicrobiales > Methanospirillaceae > MVRE01. The sequence continues at coordinate 561 of JAPKXV010000054.1, forward strand.
CAAGGGGTACCTCTATCTCTCAAAAGAGATGATCGACAACCCCACGACTCTTACCGGGTATATCCAAAAAGAGGAACAGGCGGCTGATGCTATCGAAAACCAGATCAAGTTTACGAGGGACTACCAGGAACTGGGCGTTGCAGCACCCGAATGGCAGAACGTGAACTCGAGCATCGAAAAGGCACTTCTCGGATTGCCGATGCGTGCTGTTCGTGTTGAAGTTGACCCCAAAAATCCTTATGTCTTCGCTGACCGGCTCTTCGAGAAAGTCTTCTACAACCTGATCGACAACGCTCTCCGCTACGGGGGTGCAGATATGAAGACGATCCGTGTCTCTTCGCAGGAGTCAGATTCAAGCCTTACCATCCTCTGCGAAGATGACGGTGTGGGGATTACCGCAGAGGACAAAAAGCGCCTCTTCACCAAAGGATTCGGGAAGAACACCGGGTTGGGTTTGTTCCTCTCACGGGAGATCCTTGCGATCACCAGCATCAAGATAACCGAGACCGGAGTGCCGGGCAAAGGCGCCCGGTTCGAGATCACTGTGCCGAAGGGGATGTACCGGTTTAAAGGTGGAGATCATTAAAATTGAGGAATAGACAATCCTGGTTTAGTATTGACAATTCATTTCCATCAGGGATTTATCAGCAAGCTCCTTCATCCGTAATGACATCCCTTTGGGGGGCATGGTATCCGTATCTTTCATTGCATCGGCAATCTCCATTCCCAATACAAAGATCGCATATTTATGCTCTGTCTTACTCTTGTGGCGATTGGAGGATGTGATCTTTAAGGTATTGTATTGCGAAAATTTAAGTTTGGGATTTAATGCCTCAAGATACTCCTTTACATCAAAGAGCATCTGGTGAAGTTTGATCAACTCTTCTTTATGCATTCTGCCACTTCAGAAACTACGATAGTTTTGCCTAGCAATATACATTGTGTCAAGAGAGGAGCATACCGGTTCACCGAAACTGGGGAGAAATAATCCGGAAAAATAACGAGTGCCAGGATCAATCCGGCGCCACGTTCCCCTTTGGCAAAAACCCCGGTGCCTTCCGGTGATTTCTGTTCGAGCACCGGTATGAGAGAAAACGCAGCGACACCGTCTGTAAATGCTGGTCGATGACAAGGTTCAGCATAATCCCCCTGTCTTAATAAAAGACAGGTCTACCACAACATTATCAAAATTAAACAGGGGGAATATCTCATGCGCCGCCAACTCCTTTAAACCTTGTTAATTGTGCCAATCGTCAAAACCGGCCAATTTTCGTGTATCTATGATTATCCACACAGCCCAAAGTGCACATACCTCTCAATAATGCGTATTACCAATAGTAATCTTTTCAACCAACTATTTATTACTACAAGTAATATAGAGTAATTGCCTGTTCACCTCAGGCAGGAGACTATCAAACCAATGGGAGATTTTGTACAACAGAACATTACCAAGTCCGCAACTCGCGTACTTGCAAATCCGATTGCCGATGCGGATACTTTTGATACCCTCATCAACGCAGTCGTCACCAACAATCCGTTTGCCTGCACTGC
>JAPKXV010000286.1 GCA_026394635.1 Methanoregula sp.
CATTTCCGAACGCAAAAAGCTTGCCGATGCCCTCAAGGAAAGTGAGGCAAAGTACCGGGAGATGATGCAGAACACCCAGAGCATCATCATACGGATAGATACGCGGGGGGATATCGCGTTCCTGAACACCTATGCGCTTGCGTTCTTCGATTATGCAGCAGAAGACGTGATTGGGAAGAATGTGGTCGGGACGATCATTCCCTTAAAAACGCGTTCGGGTCATGATCTCTCGATGATGGCAAACGATCTCGGGTTCAATGCAGAAGGGTATGCGGTCAATGTCATGGAGAACGTCCGGAGGAATGGCGACCGGGTCTGGATCGCATGGATCAACAAGGCGATCCGTGACGGGGAGGGGCGTATCGTGGAGGTGCTCTGCATCGGAAATGATATCACCGACCGCCGGCGCGGGAGCGGGGAAGTCAGGATCAGCACGGATACATGGAAGGACCAGGTAGTATCCGACACCGACATCCGGGAGGATGTTTTTGATGCAGTGTTCCATATCTGCACCGAGATCTCTGTTGAGGGTAGGGAAGGTAAGGCAGTTGGCACAACATTTCTTGTAGGGGATGCCGATAACGTCATGAGCAAGTCCCGCCAGATCATGCTGAATTCTTTTGAAGGCCACCCCCCTGAAATGCGGGTTGTTACGAACCCCGACCTCAAAGAAAACATAAAAGAGTTTGCCCAGCTGGACGGTGCTTTTGTCGTGACCGGTGATGGTTGCATCACTGCATCCGGCAGGTATATCACCGTTGATACCAGCGGTGTAACGCTCCCGAAAGGAATGGGCACCCGTCACAACTCGGTTGCTGCAATGACCAGTGTGACCAAATCAGTCGGGATAGTCGTGTCGCAGAGCGGCGGCGGGATCACGATCTTCAAGAATGGCCAGATATTAAAAAAGATCAGTCTTTGATCGCATCACCTCAGGCGTGGTATTATGGTAACCGGCAGCACGTGCCCGTGTTTTTACAGATGTTTCCCACCGCCCTGAACGCATCCTCAAGGTCAGGGAAATTGGGGATGTTTGCGTCCCGCAGGATCCGCAGCGGTGTCTTCATCGAGTCCCCCCCGATCATGCAACCGACGATCATCTTGTGGGTATGCTTTGAGAACCGCACGAGTTCATTTGCAACACGGAGCGGGTCGGAGATTGCAGAGGGGACCGCGATCACAAATGCAACATCCCACAGGTCCTGGTTTTTTATCATCACATCGAACGTGCGGGCGTACCGTTCCGCACTTGAGTCTCCTACCATGTCGATGGGATTTTCCCGGCTCCAGTCAGCGGGAAGCACGGCATTAAGATCCGCAATAATGTCCTGAGAGAATTCAATGATGTCGATGCCGAACCGTTCAGCATAATCTGAGGCGAGCACCGCAAACCCCCCGGCGTTTGTGATCACCACCGCCCGCACCCCTTTCGGGTAACCCTCCGATGAGAGCAGTTCTGCTGCCTGGAACGCTTCCCGTATTGACTGCACCGGGATCACACCTGCCTGCCGGAATGCAGCAAGGTATACTTCGTTACTCCCGGCAAGGGACCCGGTATGGGAAGACGCCGCTTTCTTTCCGATCTTCGATGCGCCGGATTTTATTGCCACAATGGGTTTTTTCGGCGTTATCGCGCTCACGATATCCATGAACCGTTTGCCGTCATGGATCTGCTCGATATACAGGATGATCGCTTTCGTATTGGGATCAGAACCGGCGTACTGGATGAAATCCTCAAACGTGAGGTCAGCCTGGTTGCCGACGCTGATGACCGCGGAGAACCCGATCTCTTCAGGAAGGCTCCAGTCAACGATGGTGGTGATGATTGCCCCGCTCTGGGAAATAAAGGCGCTCTTTCCCGGCCGCGGTGAAACCGGGTCAAAGGTGGTATTGATTCCCTGCAAGGGAAGCATCAGTCCCAGGCAGTTCGGCCCCATGATCCGGATGCCGTACTGTCTGGCAATCGCCATAACCTGCAGTTCGAGGAGTCTTCCGTCCTCACCGCTCTCCTTAAAACCCGACGAGATGATGATGACCAGCGGAATGCCCTTTTCGCCGGCTTCCTTGACGATCTGCGGGACAATGCGGGAAGGGACTGACACAACGGCGATATCCACCGGGCCGGGTATGGATCCAAGTGCCGGGTAGGATTTTCTGCCGAGTATTGTTGGGTGTTTCGGGTTGACCGGGTAGAGCGAACCGGGAAAGGTGAGGAGGTTGCGCAGGATCGAGTACCCTACTTTATTGGGTTCCGGGGAGGCCCCTACCACCGCGATGGATTTTATCGTCAGTAACCCGGATATCGGGTTTGCTGGTGCAGGGGGTAATTCCGGTTGAAGGTGTTCTGTTACGTAGAAACGTGCATCCACCGCACAGCCGCCGCTCTCATACAGGATCAGGGGGTTGATGTCGAACTCCACGATTTCAGGATGTGACAAGAAGAGACCGGCAACGGCTTGTATCATGGTAATCAATGCCTGCTCGTCCCGGGCCGGCTCGTTGCGGTATCCTGCAATGAGGGGATATCCCTGCAGCCCGCGGATCATGGAAACAATCTCACGGGTATCGATGGGGAGCACACGGGTGGCAGCGTCCCTGAGCAGCTCCACCAGTATCCCACCGAACCCGATGGTGAGTACCTTTCCAAAAGTCGGGTCGGTCTTTCCTCCGATGATCAGTTCAAGCCCGGGTGGCAGCTGTTGTTCGACCATCACGCCGTCAATCACCGCCGCTGGTGAAGCAACAGCAGCATTTTTTATGATTGAATCGTACGCTTCGCGGGCCACATCTGGGTTCCCGATATTGGTGACGACGCCCCCGGCATCGCTCTTGTGGACGATCTGCGGCGAAATGACTTTCATTACAACCGGATACCCGATCCGGTCGGCCGCCCCTGCAGCTTCTGACGATGAACGGGCAATCTCATAGCGGGGTACAGGTATCCCGCTCTTTTTTAATAATTCGTAACCATCTGCTTCCCGTATAAGCGTGTCTGCCACTATCCTCACTCCCCTTACTACAATTCTTGGCAGGGTTGGTTAAGAGTGTTGTTGTGAAAAAAGGGCTCTCTGGTGAAAACCCCAACTACGTTCATCCTTTTCACCAACCTTATGAGGGGTTATCGCAATGCAGGGGGCGCCACAGCGGCGGGGGCGGAGGCAAATGCCGAAGCCTTCAGAAGCGTCATCAACGGGTCTTTTTAAAAAATCTTACAGAAAAGTTGTGGCTGGAATGGGACTATCCCTTTTAATCACATGCCATAAGGACGGTTCTCTCTCAGGCACTGCGCCATGTCCCGCATGATGGCCACGATGTCGCCCTCGTTCTCATACCGGTCACGCATCAGTTCAGCGAGACTTCCGTTCTCAATCCGGTCCTTAATTACCGGCAGGTAGGCCCGTTCGTCGTCAGTCGCATGCTGCCATGCGCAGGCATACATCTCTTTAAGTTCGGGCCGCAGTCCTGCCGTTCCACTCCTGACCGCCTCGTCAAGGAGGAGGGCGAGTCCCTCCTGATCGGTAACCGGCGGGGGAGTACTGCACCGCAGCAATGCCTGCACAAATGCGCAGACTGCCATATCCGAGCGGACACACTCCTGCTCATCAAGTGCCTTGATCTCAAGACACCTGCGGGAAAACCGGACGATCACCCCGCTTGAATTTAACCATTCCTCGCAAAGGATTGCTGCATTCCGTCTTTTTAGTTCAGAAAAAATTTCTTTTTGTGCCGCCCGGTAGTCATCAACATTCCGGATTGGATCCGGGATGATCCCATGGCAGATTGCCGGGATCTCCTTCTGGTTCTTTAGGTAATACAAGAGACGGTTGTCAGCAGAGCCGGTGAGCCGTCCCTCGACCATCGGGGAAGAAGCAGTGACCGCAACGAGGTACGGCAAAATAGTGCGGAGCCGGTTATACATGGCAACAAGGGCTGTGTCACCCTCGTAGGAGAGGTTGATCTGGAGCGCCTGGATGTTGAGCCAGCCATGCTGGTGGATATCAAAAAGCCGGTCATACACCTCGTAATAATCCCCCTCATCGTGATCCCAGACAGCCGTTTTGTCGAGCGTGAGCGTGGGGTGCATGCCAAGCCCTAAAAGATGATACCTCCCCCGGAAGATATGGAAAAATTTCCGGATGCCCCGCACCAGTTGCCCCTCAAGTGCCGGGATCGTATCCGCGGGGGAACGCGGGATAAACTCCAGGACATGTTTCTGGAGTTCCTTTCCGAGTTTCACATCCCCAAAGAGGATCTCGCTCTCGTACCTCCCGCAGATCGATTTTATGATCTGGTCAGAGATCGGCAGTGCGTTGTACTGCAGGTCAGTGACCGAGAATTCGTGTTCCGTCCCAATCGACATAAGATCCGGTATCCCTCAAAGGTGTATGTCTGCGACTTTTTTTGGTTTTTGGCTCATCAGTTCTGCAGTCCCGTCAGATCACTTCGCAAAAAGGTGGGATACGATCTTTTCGTAGACGAGGGGGTAATGGGTATCCTCACCGCTCTCAAGCGAGGGGTTATCGTTCACTTCAATAATGCAGGCGTCCCCGTTGTTATTTTTTATATCGACTCCGTAGAGTCCCTTCCCGATGGCATTCCCTGCATC
>JAPKXV010000153.1 GCA_026394635.1 Methanoregula sp.
GGCGGGTTTCTGCAAGAATGTATCATTCCGCAATCGCAGCGTCATTACATGGTGGTGCAACCTGTCTCTGCGGGAGATGTGCGAAACGGGCGGAGCGGGTGGCGCGTGCCAATTAAAAAGGAGATGATAATCTGTGAGAACCTCTTCGCATGTCTGCACGAGTGGCACAGGTGCCTGACAGAGATCTTATGGTTGTCGGGAGCCTCCTGAACCGGAGAGGATGAAAAGGGAAAAAAGGGGTGAGCACATTCCAGTTCTGTAACCTTCCCGACAAGGTAATACGCGATCTTTGCGGTGTCACCGATGTCGACCACCTCATTTTTATTGAAGTCAGCGTTGGGGGTCTGGGAAGGAGCACTGTTGACCACCATGTACGCAACAAGAGTGACGTCCCCGATATTAACAATACCATTTCCATTGAAATCGCCACGGATATGATAAATCAGGATTGTACAAATGACGACATTGAATTGCCGGATGTCAAAGTCGCTGGTGCTTTACCGTGCATCATCGGCGAGCAAATTGTATTAAAGACCCAACAGCACCGGTTCCCGTAGCATCCAGTATGAGAAGTTGTGTGGGTGAGCCGATGTTGATCCCCTCATTACTGGACACGGTGATTCGTACCAGTCCGGGTGCTGAGTTCACGACAAGGTTGCTTCCCGAAACCTGCCGGAATCGAATATGTTGTATATATGTATTCGCAGCCCGGTCCGGGAACGTGACATTGGGGATAGTTGCAGCCCCAAATCATGGATGCGATAGTATGGGAAAAAATCCTTTTCCGGATTGAAAAATAATACATACTTACAATGCTCACAATAATACCATGTCAGGGGTGAAGCGGATACCGGTTACAGAACCGGTATGGAAGGATCTTTCGGAAATGCGAGCGGCAGGTCAGACCTATGCAGAGCTTCTGATGGATATGATCGAGGAGCGCAAGAAGCGGCGGCTTGAGGATGATGTGAAGATGTGGGAAAGCCTGCCGGATTCTGCGTATGTGCCCCTGTCGAAGATTAAAGATTGAAATTTACCGTTAAACTTCGGGATACGGTTTCTGAAGATATCAATGATTTACCTGAAAAATCCCGACGGATCATTCGAATCGCACTTCAGGGTCTTGAAGTGGACCCTTTCCCTGGAACCAGGGGAGACAAGGAAAAAATAACGATGCGGGGAGGGAGTATTATTTACCGGATCCATATCTCACGCACGTATACAGCATTTTACAGTGTTAATGATGAGAACAGGATTGTTAAAGTTCACGATATTTTTACCATTGAACAGGCTCATAAAAAATATGGCTATTATTCTGGATGACCCTGTTCCGACCCTGCCCCTGATCTGATCCGGTCCTAATCCCACCCCCATCGCCCGCAGGGAATGGCTCCCTGAGTTCCGCCCTTTTCATCCCCGCTTTCGCGTGATTCTACATCGAAGAGTCCGGGTCATACGCCAGTAGCAGACCGGGGGATGCCCTGCCCTCATCAGCACGAAGCATCCCCCATCCTCACGTAATCGATCCCGGCCCTGGAACCGGTTAAATTCAAAAAAAAGCCCCGACGATGCGGGAAAACCCGGTCCCCGGGTCGTGGTGCCCGGTTCTGCATCGCCTTCGATTCCGGAAGAGCGGGCAATGCAGTGACTACAGACACGTGTTCGCCCCCCTCATCTGATCCCAGCACGTGCCGGCAGCCGGGAACCGTTTATCCCCGCAATATCGGATTAAACCTCCCGAATTCACGGCGCCCCATTCGTCATCACCCTCACCACCTGCTGCGCCTTGCCTGGATCCAGAAGTAAGGTCATTGACTATAATAGAAGTTACGTAAAATGCATCGGCGTATCAAGATTTGGCAACGTCAAATAGCAATATCTATGCAGAGTATACCAAAATTAGTTA
>JAPKXV010000429.1 GCA_026394635.1 Methanoregula sp.
ATAAAATATTTTTCTAAAAGATCTTGGAGGCTTTGGCACTTGCCTTCGCCCCCGCCGCTGCCGCATCCCCCAAGAGGGGATATCTGTGGAAAAAGTTGAGATACTGGAGACTTAAAATAAAGTTTTCAACAGAGCCCTTTTTTCTTTTACTTCCTGAACCGCTCGATGAGCGCAAGCACCCGGCAGGAGTGCTCAGCGAGAGATGTAAAAGTATAGGCTTCATCGAGTGTTTTCCCCGCGGCAAATGTCCCGTGCCACCGCGCAATTACTACCGGCGCATGGGCGAGCCCTGCGGCAACACTTATGGCGAGTCCATCAGTGCCCGGTGATCCCTGCACAACAGGGATTATGGGGCAGAACATCGTCCCTTCGCTATCCTGCGGTATGATTTCATCACAGACAAGCGATAGTGCCACCGCGTGGGGAGGATGAGCGTGAACAACCGCCATGCAGGGACTTGTCTTATACACTGCCCTATGGGCCCGGTACTCACTCGATGCTTCTTTGGGCACATTTCCCTCCATCGGCACAAATACCAATTCACCCGGGTTATCAAGGTAGGTTCCGGACCGCTTTATGAAAAATCCCTCGTCACCTTTACGGATACTCATATTCCCAAAATTGCCGCCGATAAGGTGCTCAGCGACGAGCCGTTTTCCTATCCGTTCAAAGTCCGTAGTGTGCATTCCTTACACCTCCTTTTTCCACAATATTCCTTTGCATACTCAACGATGTGCGCGTGCACCTGCTGAAAGACCCCCGCATCGTGTGGCAGCACTTTTTCAAAAAGACTTTTTAACGCATGTCGGTTGGTTGTTATGCCGGCACACCTGCAGATCCGGTCAGTATACGCATCGATCACAAAACGGGGGCGCGAAAAACCATAGCAGAGGATGCTATCTGCGGTCTCCTCCCCAATGCCGTGTATCCCAAGAAGATTCTTTCGCAGATCATCATCGGATTGGGATGCCATTGCCCCAATGCCCCCCAATTCATCCATCACCCGTGTTGCAAGTGATTTTAATCTGGCAGATTTTATCCTGAAAAAACCCGTGCACCGGATGGCATTTTCAAGAGTGGCATGGTCCGCATCCCTGATTGCAGCAATCGAGCACAATCCTTCGAGCCTGAGATACCGGAGGGCTTTTTCCACATTCTCCCACCGGGTCTGCGGGGTGAGAACCGCTCCAATCATCACTTCATCTGTACTCGCATTCCACCATACGATCGTCCCATATTTCCGATTGAGGAACTGCGTAACCTTTTTGACCTTAACGGAACTGGATCCCGACATCCCTCATCCTGTTATAGCGTGCGATGTTGAGCAGAAGCGGGGTGAGTGACTCTACCATTGCAGATACCGCGAGCGGGCCGGCATCGAAGGCATGAAGCTTTGAGACTTTGTCCACAATTTCCATCACCTGTCTCTTTGCACCGGCATCATCCCCGCATACCGGAACCGAATAGTCCAGTTCCTCATCAAGCGCCCTCCATTTATTCGCGGCAATCGTGTTGAACGCAGAACAGACCCTTGCACTTTTTGGAAGCATTTTCTGCACCAGCAATGCTGCCGAACCCTCGGGAGGCGGAACAAAGGTAAAGAAATCGCGCTTCTCCATCGGGTTTACGGGGCTCACGACAATTTTATCTTCAAACCCTGTCAGTGTGGCAAGCGTCGAAGCGAGATGCTTGAAGGGGATGGCAAGAATGACCACATCAGCTCCATCCACTGCTTCCTGGTTAGGTACCCCACTGCAGCGACAGGATACCACCCCCCGGGTCTGCAGAATATCCATGCAGCACGTGCTGGCAGAGACCGCCTTATCCGGCTCCCGTGAACCGATAATGACTTCAAAATCGGAGGCCAAGCGCATCGCCATGCCCTCACCGATGTCACCGGTACCTCCGACAATGCCGATCTTCACCCTATCCCACCAGCGGTTTTAAGAGTTTTTCAAGGGTTGCCACATCGGTGACACCCTCCATCATCTGGACAACCTTCCCGTCTTTTTCGATGATCAATGTCGGGACAACGCGTATCTGGAATTTTTCAGCTAGGTCCATGTGCTGGTCGACATCGACCTTTTTGATCTCAACAGAATCACCCATCTTCTTTCCCAGTTCCTCGAGGATTGGCGTCTGTATCCTGCAGGGGCCGCACCACGTGGCAAAAAAGTCATACAATACCGGTCTGGTCATTTTTTCCCGGAAGAATTGTCGATAAAAAAAGGGATAAAGGTATGCACTTGTTATTTTGAGAGGATCGCCATGATGATGCGCCCGTACGCAGGACGGGTTACCAGTACGCCCACAAGAACACCCATAATGGTGATGAGGGCAAAACCTTTCAGGGTTGAAAGGTCCATGAGCGCAAGGGGAACCATGGCGATAATCACCGTTGCTGCGGCAACAACAATGATGCTCAGAGCTCGTGCAAGTCTCTTTAAGTACAGGTTCGGCGACGGTACCTTCCCTTCATGAAGAATCTCATCAGTGATCACGACCAGCTGGTCGATCCCTGTACCAAGAACTGCGATAAGCCCTGCAATGGTGGGCAGGTCCATCTGGAACCTGATGAGACTGATGAACCCCAGCAGGATAATAATCTCCGACGCGTTGATCAGTACCATCGGGAGGACTATGCTGGGTTCACGGTACCGATAGAAGATGACAACCCCCACAGTAATCAGGGCAAGGATCCCTGCAAGGATGCACATCAGCTTGAAATGTTCGCCCAGTGGTGCGGATTGCGAACCCGAACCGGCAACGGTCACATCAACAGGCAATGCCCCAGCCCTGAGATGGATTTCAAGGTTGGTTGCCTGCTGCATCCCATTCTTTCCTTGTCCTGTCGAAGCAAAGAGCTGGCGGATGTTTTCAGTCTGTACTTTACCAGCAAGATCATCGGACAGGGGCGCTGAATAGACCGTATTGTTATCCAGCAGCATGACCAGGTGGTGCTTGGACGGATCAACCGTTGCCCCGTATTTGATCGCAGAATCGCGGAATGCACCGGCACCGGCACTGCTCAGGGTGAACCCGACACCCCACGTGTTGCTACCCACGGGTTCCTGTGCGGGGTTCTGCACGCTTGTGATAGAATCGCCATACAGGACGTGCTCCGTCTCGTTTCCCGTGGTCTGGATCCGGATCTCGAACTTGCCTTGTTTTCCGACAATCGCCTGAGCCTGGTTCATGTCAACACCGGCGAGCTCGACGCGGACATAGCGTGCTACATTGTTGAGGCCGGTGAGCGTGTTCACCTTTGCGTCCTTGGTCCCAAGGGTATTTATCTTGTTTTCAAGGATCCGCTTCACATCATCTGCGGTCGTCTTTGATACACCGGGTTGATATGATGTGACTTTTCCTCCGGAGGCTTCGACAAGCGCGGTCAGATCTTCCTGGTTGTAGAATTTCCGTATCTCAAGATGGTTTGCATCGATAACCTGAACTTCGGTATCGAGCTTTTTGGAGAGGTCTGATTCGAACTCGCTGAGGACCCGGTCAGTCGTAAATCCGATGACTTCGGCACGGAACTCAAGCTGCAACCATGCCCCCTGCTGGAGGTCAAGTCCGAACTGGAGGTTCCCCTCCACACCTTTCTGGGGATTAAAAGTGGGGAAGAAGTAGATGGCAACCAATGACCCCACAACAAGGATGATGAGCATTGCGACACGCCAGTCAGAGAGGAGTGTTTTCAGTTCCTTTGAGTTCATTTTCCGCCTCCTTTCTGGACATACCATTTCAGGATTCCTACATTGGTAAGCCAGGTATTCAGGACATCAAAAGCAAGCCCGATGAGGAGCACGGCAGAAATCTCCATGATGATCTGCACCTGCCCGAACCATGAAACAAGAAACATCGCAGTTGCAGCGGCAAACGTTGTCGAAGTCATGATGATGCCCGTGTGAAACGCACCCTGTAATTTTTCGTTCAGCTTGCCCTGCCTTTTTAACACACGGTTTGTCAGCAGGATATCACTATCGACAGAATACCCGATCAGCATCAGGAGTGCAGCAGTCGTACCCAGCGAGAGCGGAATCCCGACAATATTCATGAGGGCTGCAGTCATTACCATGTCTGCAAAAGCGGAAAGGACCACCGCACACGACGGGACAAAAGTGCGGAAAGAGACGAAAACTACAATCGACATCCCGATAAAGGAGAGTATCAGCGCGATGACCGCCTGGGACTGGAGGGTTTTTCCGAAGGATTCCCCAATCTGGTCAACCTTCGCATCAGGATACTTCTGGTTGATCAAAGCGGTTAGTGCCTGGTATTTTGCATCATCCATTGTCCCGAACCTGATGAATTTTCCATTATTCACTCCTTCGCCTATATCGAGAAGAGGATATCCGGTGAATGCAGCCTGGATCTGCTCTTTAGTGTCGGTAGTAATGACTGTAACCGCTGTACCCCCTGAAAAATCAATACCCGGTGTCACCGGCATCCCCGTCGATGCCATGTTGAGCGCGAGCAACACCAGTGATATCGCCAGGAGGATGAGCGGGATGATCACCAGCTGCTGTGGCGAATATTTTTCAATATTGTAATTGATCAATCCCATGCCATAATCATCTGTCCATGAACGATTATAATAGTAACACGTTGCAGGTGCATTGACAGTCCTCTTATTATTAAAGAGGATTCCGATTAACTGCATTAAATGTGGATTCAACTCACATATTCACGACGAAGTTTTGATTGAGACTCCATCTAAAAATGGGGTTTTTCGAAATCCTCTAAAGATAAGCACAATTGCGCAGAAAATTCTTGTGTCAGCATAAATTGGCGCAAGTATCAAACGGGGATTTTAAAATGCAGCAAATCAAAAAATATATATAGAGAATGTTTAGAAATTCAAAGTATGAGATCTCCCCACGAGATCAAAAGAGTTATCGAGACACGCCTCAGGTCCTATATCTCACGAGACAGGACGGGTATCCGGAGGGAACTTCTCCGGCTCTTTGTGCGTATCAAATCGATGACGATCGCTGAACTTGTAGTAGAACTCGAAAAACATTTTTCCGTCACATTTCATAAGATTGCATCGATGGTTGGCATTATTGCTTCCCGTATCGGTATTTTGCGCGTCACAAAGAGCCCGGACGGCGTGAGTTCATATGAACTCAAGGACAAGTATATCGACGTTGTGGTGAGGATCGTCGGAGTCAGTTGATCCGGACAATCAACCATAACAATTTTTAGTGCTCATGGCGTAATTAGTGAGCATCATGTATACATTTACAGAAGAGAGCACACTGTTAAATGATGTAATCATTGCCCCCGAAGTGCTCGACTATATCAACAAACGCAGCTGTGATTTCCGTATCTGCACCTCCTGCGGCGGCCCGATATTATTGCCCACACGGGTGAAACCTCCGAAAAAATCAGACCTCTTGGTACAGGCCGGCAACCACACGGTATATATCTCCATTCACCAGGCGCGCTATCTTCATGCAATCGGAATGGACATGATCCCTTTTTTTGATGAACCGTATGGTTAAGGACAAGAGGACACATGAGTTTTAAGGAAATTTCCCATACCGCTGATGTGAAGATTCAAGCCCGCGCACCAACCCTTGAATCTCTTTTTTCTGAAACGTGCAATGCATTGATGCAGGTAATGTATGGCACATCACGCAAAGGGCTGAATAAAAGAGAGATCGTCGTCACTTCAGACGATACCGAGTCGTTGCTCCTTGAATTCCTTTCAGAAGTCCTTTTTGTATCTGAAGTAGAGGGAATAGTTTTTTCAGCTGCACGAGTCAGGATCAACGGATCGAACCTGCAGGCAGAAATGGAGGGGGAACCCTTCAACAAGGACAGACACGCACAAGGGACTGAGGTGAAGGGTATCTCATACTCCGGGCTTTCAATCCGGCAGGATGCGAATGGCTATATGGTGGACATCTTATTTGATGTATAGGAAGGAGTGGAGTCAGCCGGATGTTTCAGGGGATAACACGGATCAGCACCCTTGAATGGGAAGTGCCCCTCGGATTTGTACCAGGAATGCGGGTTCCGGGGCGCTTTTTCCTTTCAGAATCGCTTGAAAAACTACTTGAGCCGGGGGCAGTCCAGCAGCTTGCCAATGTTGCGACACTGCCGGGAATTATTAAAAATTCCCTTGCGATGCCTGACATCCATTGGGGGTACGGTTTCCCGATTGGAGGCGTCGCAGCGTTCGACCTCACAGAAGGGGTTATTTCGCCGGGTGGTGTCGGGTTTGATATCAATTGCGGGGTCCGGTTGCTCGCCACCCCTCTCGCCCAAAAGGATGTCGCAGGAAGGAAGGACCTTATCGAGAACCTCTATCATGCTGTGCCAACAGGCGTAGGAGCAAAAAGCGCGCAAAAGGTAACAGGTCAGGTTCTTGATGCGGGTTTCGGGGAGCGAAACGACCTCGTGCGCTGCGAGGAGGGGGGGTTTATGAAAGACGCCGATCCCCAACAGGTTTCTTCAAAAGCAAAACAGCGTGGCATCCCTCAGGGGGGTACATTGGGATCCGGCAACCACTTTCTTGAACTGCAGGTCGTGCGTGAAATCTACGATGAGGTGGCAGCCAAAGCGTTCGGCCTTTTTAAGGATCAGGTCTGCTGCATGATCCACTGCGGGTCCCGGGGGCTGGGTCACCAGACATGTACGGATCATATCAAGATACTTGAAGCTGCCACGAAAAAATACCAGATCAAATTACCGGACCGCCAGCTTGCTTGCGCCCCGATCAGCTCACATGAGGGAAAAGCATATTTCGGAGCCATGGCAGCATCTGCAAACTATGCATGGGCAAACCGCCAGTTGATCACCCATACTACCAGGAATGTCCTTGCGAAAATGTTCAGTATCGATTATGGGGAAATGCCCCTTGTTTACGATGTGGCTCATAATGTGGCAAAGTTCGAAGAACATATTGTTAACGGGAAAAAGGAAAAAGTCTGCGTTCACCGGAAGGGTGCTACCCGTTCATTTGGTCCCTATGCGCCGGATATCCCTTCAGAACTCTCACCCATAGGACAACCCGTGATCATTCCCGGTAGTATGGGAACCTCTTCATTTGTCCTGCGTGGGACACTAACTGCAATGGAGCGGACGTTCGGGAGCACCTGCCATGGAGCGGGCAGGGTGATGAGCCGGACACAGGCAAAAAAGAAATTTTCCGGAAGGGACGTAATGGCAAGTCTCGCCCTAAGGGGAATTCTTGTTAAGGCACCCAATGAAGCCGCGATCGCTGATGAAGCTCCTGAGGTATATAAGCCGAGTGAAGACGTGGTGCGGGTGGTGCACGATGCCGGACTCTCCCTGCTCGTCGCCCGCCTCGATCCTCTTGGGGTGATCAAAGGATGAGCGTGCGGGCTGGCTTTGCAGGGGAGACACGGCAGCACTTCACACGGTTCATCGAGGACTGTGGGATTGCATGCGAAGTTGTCACCCCGCACATGCTCGCCGCTCCGTTTTACCGCGGTTCATTCAACTGCCTCATCGTGCCGACGGGTTTTGGAAACCCGAAGTACTCAAAACTCCTCCCTGCACTGCGTGCAGCCTCACCACGGATATTAAAATTTTTAGAGAACGGGGGGAACCTGCTGGTCTACGGGGCAGCTATTGATAATCCATCCGCATATGACTGGCTCCCATTTCCGGTGACATACCGTCATGAATGCCACCCAAGAAAAATTACCTGTAATGCTTCAGGCATTTCAGAGACCATTGTTGAAGATTATGATATCGATCGCATTGAATGCGACGGTTGTTTTCCCGAACATGACGGGGACGCTGCGGGACTGGGGGAAGGAGAGGCGGTGGTCATTGAAAAACATGTCGGTAAGGGGTGCGTTGTAGTGACCAGTATCCATGAATTCCCCTCAAGGAAGTTTATCGACAGGTTCTGCCGTTTGGGAACACAAACTTTATTCTAGATGGACATTGACCAGAAGTATAAGGAAGACCCGATGCATCGCTATACCCTTTCTGCAAGCGCCGTGGCAGATGATCTGGAACCTATTGCCATTGCCATCCATGAAATACTTAACCGGCTTCCGGTGACCGCAAAGTCCCGTGATAAGCCGGGCATCAGGGTTGAGGAGGGTAGGGTGGTCGACCGGCACTATACCGGACCCGTGCTCGAGGACGCGATCCGTGCCAACAGACTGATAAAGACCACGCCGACATCCGGGCCTTACAAAGGGGTTCCGGTGACAGTTTCCCCTCTCAGGGATGGTGAGGGGGTAGCGATAGGTGCAATCGGTGTTGTTGATATTACCGGGATCTTTGACTTGGCTACCCTCATGGAACACCAGTCTGCAATCATCAAGCAGGTCTGCGGAAAGGATCCCTGCCCCCTGCCATCAGAATCCATTGAGGCAAAGAGGTGAGATGGGTGCCGGACTCTGCATTTAAGGTATTGGAAGCCCTTGAACGGGCAGACCGTCCGATATCCGGCGAAGCAATAAGCAAAGAGCTGGGTATCACCCGGTCAGCAGTCTGGAAGCATATCAATGAACTCAGGGCAACGGGATACGATATCTCATCATCGCAAAAGGAGGGGTACCGGCTCACCAGGACCAGCAGCAAACTTCTCCCCCACGAGATACACAAGAAGCTCAAGACCCAGTTTATCGGAAAAACAATGCGGTATTTGGAAAATACCCCCTCGACAATATGGGTTGGCAAACAGATCTGTGCAGAGGGGGATGTGGGTAAGATGCACGGTCTTGTCATCATTGCCGAAGAACAGACTGGCGGAATTGGGAGGATGGGACGCGCATGGGTGTCCCCGTCAGGAGGCATCTGGATCACGATTGTCCTTAAACCCCGCATCCCGATCGACCATGTCTTCATGGTGACCATGGCAGGATCCGTTGCAGTAGCGAGAGCAATACGCAAGGAATTTGATCTCGGGGCATTAATCAAGTGGCCAAACGATATTTTTATCGGCGATAAGAAAGTCGCAGGCCTGCTCCTGGAATTATCTGCAGAAGCCGACGCTATTCACCACTGCCTGCTTGGGATCGGGATTGATGCGAACGTGCCCATCAACGAGTTTTCACCGGATCTCCAGAAAGATATCACATCGATCAGCGCGGAGGTCGGGCACGAAGTTGACCGGGCAACTTTTCTCGCACGCATACTAAAAGAGTTCGAGAACCGGTACCTGCTCATCGAAGGCGGGGAGTATGATTCGATCATCAGGGAATGGAAAAGCCTCTCCAGCACGCTTGAGCACCGGGTCCATATCACTACGATGAAAAACAGTTTTGAAGGTGAAGCAATCGATATCGATGAATTCGGCGCCCTCATCATCCGCAAGGATAATGGAAAGATAGAACGGGTTATTGCCGGAGACTGTATCCACTGCTGATACAGGCTACCTTTTTATCGTCAACCATGTAATTTTTTATGGTTGACGATGTTCGGGAATATCCACAGAGCTGCTATTATATCATATTCTGCTGCATTTATCGGGCTGATTTCACTGGGCAGCTGGATTTCAATCCCGTTTTTCCCCGTCCCTTTCACCCTTCAGACCTTGTTTGTTTTGCTTGCGGGGGCGGTCATGAAACGATCAGCTGTGATACCGGTAGCAGTATATCTCATTCTCGGAGTGTTTGGACTCCCCTTATTTCATAACGGGCTTTCCGGCATTGGGGTTTTTTTAGGACCAACGGGGGGTTATCTGGTTGGGTTTGTCCCAGCCGCCCTTCTTACTGGTCTTGTCTATGAAAAAAATTCAAAGTGGATACGGATCTGCGGTCTTTGTGCATCCATCCTCATTGTTTATGCCTGTGGGATCGCGTGGCTCTGCTGGTCAGCCGGTATGGGAGTTGTACCTGCAATAATTATCGGCATGGTGCCGTTCCTTCCTGGAGACCCTCTCAAAATAGGTGCAGCATATTTGATTGCAAAGCGGTTCTCATGATTGAAATACGCGACCTTCACTACCGCACCCTGCACATTGACTATGTTGACATTCCCGAAGGCATAACCACGATTATCGGGAAAAATGGCAGCGGCAAAACCACATTGTTGCGGTTGTGCGCCGGGATCGCTGTTCCGGAGTCCGGAACCATTCTCATCAATGGGACGCCCCCCCGGCAGACCAATGTCGGTTGGGTAAACGAATATCCGGACAGGAACATGCTTTTTTCAAAGGTGTATGATGAGATTTCATCTCCCCTGCGTTTTCAGCATGTTGCACCCTATACGGTTGACCGAGAGATACTCAGGATTGCAGATCAATTGGGAATCAGGCATCTCCTTTCCCGTCTGGTTTATGACCTTTCCGGGGGTGAAAAGGTGCTTGTCGCCCTTGCTGCAGCGCTGGTTGCCGATCCAAAAATTGTTATTCTCGATGAGTATGATTCGCACCTCGATAGTGAACGGAGTCTGCAGATCGAACAGGTTATCAGGAATTCAGGATGTCATTATATTCTTCGATGTACCCAGCAGATGGAAACAGCTGCAGGGAGTAATACCGTCATCATGCTTGAGGCGGGAAAAATGGCGCATGCAGGGCATCCTGCCGATGTTTTTCCAAACCTCGAAGGAACAGGGTATTACCCGCTTTCGTGGAGGGTGGGATTGTGAAAGTCGTCCTTGATGATGTTATGTTAAAGCGGCAGAACTTTTCTCTGGTTGCACGGGGTGAATTCCCTGAGGGAATCCATCTCATCACTGGTGCCGTAGGTAGCGGAAAGTCAACCCTCGCCCTTGCGATTGCAGGTAATTTCCCCACAGAGCACGGCAGAATATCCCGTGTTGGATTCGGTTCGATGATGATCTCGATGCAGTTCCCCGAGTACCATGTAACAGGAATGACCCTGAAAGAGGAGTGCATTTCGTGGGGATGTGAGCCGGAAGAATTTTTTTCATCACCAGATCTTCTTGGAAGAGAAGAACAATCCCCCTTTGTAATCAGCAGGGGAGAACTCAAACGA
>JAPKXV010000462.1 GCA_026394635.1 Methanoregula sp.
TCCCCATCGTGACATCTCACGCACCCCCCAGCGCTTCTTTTCTCAACGTCAGGAGTTCACGGAGTTCCTGTGTCGAAAGGTTCGTGATCCAGTCTTCACCGGTGCCGATGATGCTCCCCGCAAGAGCCCGTTTATCCTCAAGGACAGCATCGATCTTCTCTTCGAGTGTGCCTGCTGAGATCATCAGGTGTACCTCCACATTCTTTGACTGCCCGATCCGGAACGCACGGTCGGTAGCTTGGTCTTCGACAGCGGGATTCCACCATCGATCAATATGGAAGACATGGTTTGCCGCAGTCAGGTTCAGACCGATCCCGCCGGCTTTTAGTGAGAGTAAAAAGATCTTCGGTCCCTTCTTATCTGCAAACCGTGCCACCATCTCGTCCCGCGCCTCCCGTTTGGTCTTCCCGTACAGGAACAGGACTTCGGTTGAGAAGACCTTCTCCAGGTACGGTTTGAGCATCTCACCGAACGTCGCATACTGGGTGAAGATAAGAGCACGGTCGTTGTTTGCGAGCACCTCTTCGAGCACTTCACAGAGCCGTTCCAGCTTGCCAGATCGGAGCGCAAGATCGCTCCCGTCGTTTAAGAAGAGCGCCGGGTGATCGCAGATCTGCTTTAACCTCATCAGGGCAACAAGCACGGCACCCTTTCGCGCGATACCTTCCAGCGTTTCGAGCTTTTCGAGCATGTCCTGCACTGCTGCTTCATAGAGGGACGCCTGCTCCTTTGTGAGCGGGCAGAACTCCTTTGCGATCGTCTTCTCCGGGAGATCTGTAATGATATTCCGATCAGTTTTTAACCGGCGCAACAGGAACGGTCGGACAATCTGTTTTAAGACCTGCGCCCTTCCGGTATCATGGTGCTTTTCGATCGGGATGGAGAACTGTTTCTGGAACGACGTGGCAGATCCAAGGTATCCGGGGTTTAAGAATTCCATGATCGACCAGAGTTCAAAGAGCCGGTTCTCGACCGGTGTACCGGTAAGGACGATCCTGCTCGCGGCAGGGAGTTTTCTGACTGCCCGTGCCTGTTTGGTCGTGTGGTTCTTGATGTTCTGCGCTTCATCAAGGACGACACAGTCCCACTGGCAGGAGGCGAGGAGCTCCGCGTCGCGCTGCACCGTCTGGTACGAGGTGATCACGAGATCGGCATCGTCCCGTGCGCGGGAGAACTGCGAACCGGAACAGCGTTTAGTCCCATGGTGGACATAGGAACGGAGGGAGGGTGCAAATCGCTGGAGTTCCCGCAACCAGTTGCCGATGATGGACATCGGGCAGACGAGGAGCGTTTTTTTCTTTTCTTCCCCGTTCGTTGCCTGGAGGGTCAGGTGTGCGATCAACTGCACGGTCTTTCCAAGCCCCATGTCATCGGCAAGACAGGCACCCATGCCGGATTCCGTGAGCATCGAGAGCCACGCGGTCCCGTTCTTCTGGTAGGGTCTCAGGATACCGGTGAAGGTCTCCGGGAGCGTGACAGGTTCCGGCGTTTTCACCGAGAGCAGGCGATCCATGAACTCCTTGAGATGCCCATCGGGAGTCAGCCCGTCAATGGAATACTCTTCATTCTCACTGCCTCCCAGCGAGAGGTTGAGCGCATCCGAGAGGGTCATCTCGGAATCCGGGTACTCTTTTTTGAATGCGGAAATGACGCGCCGGGCTTCAACGGGATCAAAGATGATCCATCGCCCCCGCACCTTCATGAGCGGAATCTTTCGCTCTGCGAGCTGTTCAAATTCTTCAGGGGAGATCTCTTCATCCCCGATGGCAATCTTCCAGTTAAAGGAGAGGATCGTATCGAGCGAGAATTTCCCGCTGCCACTGCCCTTTTTTAACGGTTCCCCGGTCAGTGCCATCCGTATGGACGGGCGTTGCCGACCCTGCTTCCACCATGAGGGTAAA
>JAPKXV010000310.1 GCA_026394635.1 Methanoregula sp.
GGAGCAGGACCGGGGCGCCTGCTTTACCACCGCAATCGCGTTTGCCGATGCTGATGGTATCGAGGTCTTTTGCGGCACAATCCACGGCACCATCACCACAGCACCACGGGGCGCGGGAGGATTTGGGTACGACCCGATCTTTGAGTGCAACGGCACAACACTGGCAGAGATCCCGCTTGCAGAGAAGAGCCGGATCTCGCACCGTGCGAAAGCGCTCACCTTGTTCCACGACTGGTTTATCCGGAAGTACAGCGCCCACCCTGACGCAAACGGTTAAGAGCTTTTACATCATGTATGATAGGGCAGGAGTGTTCATACCATGGCAAAATTTCCCGAGGCAGAAGCCCGCTTACTCAATGTAAAAATCTGCATGCACTGCAACGCACGCAACGCGATCCGTGCGACAACGTGCCGCAAATGCGGGTACAAGCATCTGCGCCCCAAGAACAAGGAAAGAAAGGCGTAACCCCCGTTCAGGTTTTTTCTTTTTTTAAAAATTTTCTCTCCAGATCCTTGTGAGCGGGCGCTTTCTTTTTTATTCCGGGAAGACCCGGTTTTCTGAACACAGTTCAGATGCCCGTTACATCTTATTAAAAAGTCGTTGTGCCGGGCACCCGATCTCCCTTTGTCTGCAATACCTGCAGGCGATCTGCCCCCTCACCAGCGCATTTCCCACAAAACCGAGAATGAAAAGGGCAATGATGAGCAGGAGCAGGATCCAGGAAAAGGTACTGATGATAAGCGCTATTCCCGCAAGAACAGGGATTATAAAGACGAGAAAATCGGGCAATATATCCTTCCATGTTATCGTCATTTTACTGAAATGTTTCGGTACTCCTTTCGGGAAAAACATGCTGCTCAACCGGCCTTTTGTAAAAGCACAGGTTTTACCATAATAATAACAGTCCACACAGTGCCCCTTCACGACCCGGAGTTCAAGCAGGAGAATGAACAGTAAATACAGGACAAGCCAGATGAGGCCTATCTGGGAGAGGATAGCTGCGCCAATAACATAAACCGATAGAGAAAGGAGATTGGATACCAGTACCATCCATACGGGATACTGGTCGTAACCTTGGGGTTCCCCCATAGTGGAACATAGGATTCCGGTAGTAAAAAATTGTCCCCTTTCGGGTTCTTGTAAGGAGGGGAAATCAGGCAGAATAATACGTTACGCGTTTTCCCTTCTTGGCGTATTCACCGGCAAAGGTCTCGATGTTCCGCTTGTACCCGATTCGGTCGACAAAACCAAGGTCTTTGAGTTTTGTGCGTACCCGC
Source organism: Methanoregula sp. (assembly GCA_026394635.1). Taxonomy (GTDB): domain Archaea; phylum Halobacteriota; class Methanomicrobia; order Methanomicrobiales; family Methanospirillaceae; genus MVRE01. The sequence goes on from JAPKXV010000310.1 coordinate 1,279, forward strand.
ATCACGTCCGCCTCATCGGCCCAGTCCTTTGTATAGATGTAGATAACCTTCCGGTTGTCCCGCGATTCAGGGTTTGGCTTTGCGGTGCTGATTTTTGTCGAGATTCCCAGCTCGCCGGCAACCGTTGCGTCCCGCACCTTTTTCCATGCCCCGTCAACCTGGTCCGGTTCCAGAAAGATCAGCCATTTGCCGGCATTCTCGTCCTCGATCGCCTCCGGCAGGCTGTCCGGGGCGTCCTGCACAATCCAGTACATCTGGGTGGTCTTTGAGGGCGTGACCCCCTCGCCTGCACGGATCATGTCATAGATCGTATCGGTTTTTGAAAACCTATCGGTCAGTGTCTCAGCAAGCTGCGGGTATTCACCGGTGAACTGCCGGAAGATCTCAATAAACTCCTGCCGGAAGTCGATCCCCTGCTCCACAAGGGCAAACAGGTGCTTTTTCTGCACCCGCAGCCCCTTGTTCAGGAGGTGCTCGAAAATCCCATACCCAACATCCGCGAGCGCCTCGGGGTCGACATCTGCCATACTTAATCGTCAGGTGCTGCCCGAAAAAATAGTTTCTGATGTTATCCGGCTGCGGGATTTTTTTTTCGTCAGGTCCTGCAGGGTAATAAACCAATTCGGGCGTTTTTTTGTGACGGTACGTGCCGATGCCATGTTTTATTCTGCCCGTAGCACCGTCGAATTCTTTAAGAGCGCTGTCATCGAATACGTACCAACTATGATCTGGAAACGTGACTGGGGTTTGACCGGAAGGGTATGGCTGACGATGTTTTTATTGTTCGTCGTATACCTCGTGTTCCTTGCCGTGCTATCGCTTCTCGGGATCGGATTAAATTTCCTGATCCTGATCGCCGTCGTAATGGCGTTTATCCAGTACTTTTTCTCTGACAAGCTTGTGCTCTGGACGACAGGGGCCCGCGTGGTTGCAGAGGACGAATTCCCTGAACTGCACCGGATGGTAGAGCGGCTGGCAAAGGAGGCGGACATTCCCAAGCCGAAGGTTGCGATCATGCAGAGCCCGGTACCCAACGCATTTGCGACAGGAAGGAGCCCGAAGCATGCGGTTGTGGCGTGCACGGACTCTATTATGCGGCTACTTTCCAAGGATGAACTTGAGGCGGTGATCGCCCACGAGCTCTCGCATGTCAAGAACCGCGACATCCTTACCATGACGGTGGCAAGCTTCATCGCGATGATCGCGGCGATCATCATGCAGAACTTCCTGTGGGGTGCGATATTTGGCAGGCGGGACTCGGGAGGAGCCGGCGCGTGGATCATCGCGGGTATTGTCGCGATGATCGTGTACTTCGTGGCAAACCTCCTCATCATGGCCCTCTCCCGGTACCGTGAATTTGCCGCAGACCGGGGCAGTGCATATATCACCAGGAACCCCCGTGCGCTCATCTCGGCGCTTAACAAGATCAGCGGGCGGATGGATGCGGTGCCGGTCGAGGCAAAGGCAAAGGTCGAGGGGGCTAACGCCTTCTTCATCATCCCGGCATTGTCGGGAAAAAACGCCTTAATGGAACTCTTCTCCACGCACCCGGCGCTCGAGAAGCGGATCGCCAACCTCGAACAGGTCGAAGCCGAGATCCGCGGGTATTAAATCCCTGTTCCTTTTTTTCTACCGGCCGGCTCATGTGCGCCGGCTTGGGATATGGCAGCCCTAACCCGACATAAGGCAACCATTAATACTCCCGCTCACCTAAATTCTAAAGCACCATTGCATCGATGGTCTAGAGGCATGACTTAGGCCTTCCAAGCCTATAGCCCGGGTTCGATTCCCGGTCGATGCATTGTGGGCCCGTGGTCTAGTTGGCTATGACGTCGCCTTCACACGGCGAAGATCTCGAGTTCGAATCTCGACGAGCCCATGATTTTTTTTATTGAATTCCAAAAGACTATGTCATGGCTTTTTCAGTGCGAAAAACCTGGCCGGGATCCGGAGTCCTGTTTTTTTAATAGATTTTCCCGGTTTTTTCAGGCAATCTGGTCCAGATACATTCA
>JAPKXV010000463.1 GCA_026394635.1 Methanoregula sp.
GGAGTCCCTGTCAAATGCTTTTGCCCGGCAGTAGGAGCAGCAGAGGTTGCAGTCGTCCGTGAGGATGAGGTGATAGTACAGGGTAATCCTACCATTATGGGGTGCACCTGACGATAAATGATCAGGTACGGATGCCCGGCACAAAAAACCCCCCAACCCATGGTTTTCATACGCAGTTCCCAAAAACCCTTGAGTTCCGAAATGATGTCAGGATCTCCTTCCCGTAACCTATAAACCCTCTTTTTTTCAATGCTTGGTAATGGCAATGGTATCATACTTCGACCAGAGGATCGAGACGATGGAGCGCAGTGGGCTTGATGCACTGGTCGATGAACGGGTGCGCTATACCATCCGGTACGCGAACGAACACTCCCCGTTCTACCGGCACTGGTTTAAGGAGAACCGGATCAACCCTGATGAGATACGGGTGCACGAAGACCTGCTCAACCTGCCACTCATCGGCGGGCGCACCATACGGGAGCACCAGCCGCCACTAACAGAGGACTTCCGGTTTCTCTCTTCTGACTGGGGGGACGTGTTCACCATCCAGGAGACGAGCGGGACTTCAGGGATTCCCAAGAGCTTCTTTTTAACCTGGGATGACTGGAAGCGGTACGCGGAGAAGTACTCGCGGAGTTTTGTGTCGCAGGGGTTCTCTGCAAAGGACCGGGTCGTGGTCTGCGCCTCGTATGGCATGAACGTGGGGGCGAACACGATGACGGTTGCGGCGCACCGGCTCGGCATGACGATCATCCCGTTTGGCAAATGTGATTTTGCATCGCGGGTGCTCTCCAGCTACCGTCCCACGGCAATCGTGGGCAGCGTGTTCAAGCTGCTCCGGCTTGCACGCCGGCTCAGTGATGAAGGGATCCGCCCGCAGGACACCTCCATAGAGCGGTTGGTTGCGGGCGGTGAAAGTTTTGCGGACGAGTCGCGTGCCTATCTTGCCGAAAAATGGGGCTGCCCGGTCTATAACACCTACGGGAGCACGGAGGGGACAATGTGCGGGGAATGCACGAAATTATCCGGGTTGCATGTCCCCGAAGACCTCGTCCACCTCGATGTGTACGACCCGCACACGAAGGCGTTTGTCAACGACGGTGAGTGCGGGCGGGCGGTGCTCACGACGCTGCTTGAGGAAGGCACGAAATGCGGCACGCTGCTGATCAACTACGATACCGAAGATACCACGGTCGTGCTCTCGCGGGAGCGCTGTGCCTGCGGGAGGACGCACATGCGGATCATAAACCCACAGCGTGAGGCAGAGACGTTCTGGGTGGTGGGGAATCCGGTGAACCGGGTCGATGTGGAAGCCGGCGTCTTTGTGCCTGACAACATGGAGTACCTTACCGGCGAGTATGAGGCGTTCCTGTACGACGGCGAATCACGCGATGAGGTGGTGATGCGGGTCAGTGTCGAATGTTTTGACCCGGACCACTGCGACAGGCAGCTGATAGAGGACCGTTTCACCTCGCGTTTTTTAACATTCAAACCACTTCTCGCAGAGCACTTTGCAGACCAGACCTTCCGGATTGTCTTTAATTATGCGGGGACGGGGGGGCTCGAACTGCATAAACTCAGGGACCGGCCAAAACGGCTCGTTGACCGGCGGTCCGGCTGATCCGCTGGCTCGTGATTTTTTAAAAAATACAGGCGCATCGGGTGCCCGGTACTTTCCGGGATTTTTTTTACCGGAATGGGCAGGTGGTCCGGACAAAAATTTTGCCGCCATAATCACTGCGCAGAGCGCGTGGATTGGATATCCGGTTAAACAGGCTGCGGCACACGATAAAAATACGCGCAATATTGTGTCAGTCAGCAATTCCGGGCAATTTATGAGGGTATTGAAACGGCGCGTTTTGTGCGGTTTGATACGCAAAATGCCAGTTTTACCCCCTCCAAACCGGAAGTTTCGACGGCTAGCGGCGAGAAACCTTATATAGTATCAGACGGAACATCTCATTATCAAAACCTCCGACGGGGTTTTGAGGTGTTTTGAATGGGACAGAAAGTTGGAAAGGAAAAAATCACCCGTGAAAAGGGCTACCTGTATTTTGTCGGAAAGGATGGATACGTCTGGGCAGCACCCATGAAATCAAACCCAAGCGGCAGGAAGAAGAAAGTCGGCTCTGAGAAGGTAGCAAAAGAGACCGGCTTCATGTACTACATCGGAAAGGATGGATACGTCGCAAAGGCGAAGATGAAGAACGCATAAACTTTTTTCCACTCACTATTGCACCCCTCGCCTTTCTGGCGGGGGAATTCATTGACATGACAGGCCGGGTCATCGCGGTTGCCGCAACCCTTACTCAGGCGACGCCGACAGCCACGGCAACAAAATCGCCGATGACGGTTGTGCCGGTTGTTGGCGCGGTTATCCTCATGAGTGTGGTGCTGCTGCAAAAAAGACGATAAAAATTGTTTTCCCTTTTTTTCGTAAAAAATTTTATGCCGGAATTCTTTTTTATGTGCAGGTGATATCCCGCGTGATAGACTGGTGAAAATGGTGGGGTCAGCACCCGTGCACAAAGAAGCGTTCCCGCCCGCTTTACGGGTACACGAACATGTAGCGCTCAACCGCCGGCCCCTGTACCGCCTCTTCCTGAACCTCCGGCGAAATCTCCACCCCGCTCCTCCTCCAGATAATGATTGCAATGACAAGAAGGAGTGCAGCGAGGCTGAGGACTGCGCCAAGCTCGAATGCTGCATGGAAACCCCGGACAAGGTCTGCGGGTGATACCTGCTGGA
>JAPKXV010000253.1 GCA_026394635.1 Methanoregula sp.
CGTTCTTGAGGATCAGCTGCATCATGCAGTTGAAGAGTGCCACATCGGTACCGGAGTAGAACTGCAGGTGCAGGTCGGCTATCTTCCCTGTCGGCGTGAGCCGCGGGTCGGCGTAGATGATCTTTGCTCCATTCATCTTCGCCTGCATAATGCGGCGCCCGATCAGCGGGTGCTGCTCGAACGTGTTGGTGCCGATGACAAGGAGGCATTTTGATTCGGCAATGTCAGCAATTGACTGGGTCATTGCACCGGAGCCGAATGCGCCGGCAAGCCCGACGACCGTGGATGCGTGGCAGAGCCGGGCGCAGTGGTCGATGTTGGGGGTCTTCAGGACCGCCCGGGCGAACTTCTGCATCAGGTAGTTCTCCTCGTTGGAGACGCGGGCGGAAGCAAGGCACGCCATCTCTTCGGGCTTGTACGACTTGAACTTGGAGACGATCAGCTTGTATGCCTCGTCCCAGCTCGCTTCGACAAACTTGCCGTCCTTCTTGATCAGCGGCTTCGTCAGCCGGTCGGGTGCGTTGACGAACTCGTGCGCGTAATTCCCCTTAGGGCAGAGCTTGCCCTCGTTGACAGGGGTGCGGGTCCATGGTGCGACGCCGACAACCTTCTTGTCCTGGACAACAAGGTTGAAGCCGCAGCCGGTACCGCAGTACGGGCATGTTGTTGGTACGTATTTCATGTCCATGTTCTAACCTCGAACGACAATGATCTGTACTTAACATTATTTAAGCATACTGAAATTTTATGAAAAATTGATGAATAGCGGTGGGTTCATCCCTGATGAAGGATAACATCCCCATTGCCCGTGGAGATTCGTTCCGATGAAATTCCTGACGTTCCCGTATGACGAAAACCCGGAAGGTGTCCCTGTCCCATGAGGAAGCCACGCATCCCGCCCATGCTTGTCGACCTTGTCCAGACAGCACTCACTGCATGCGACGGCACGGTCTTTTACAACCGGAACGTCTGCCCTTCGTGCAGTGGCAGCCTTTCGGGATATGATAAAAAGAAGAAACAGTTTGCGGTCCTGATGTAAGGGCAAGGGCGCCGCCCTGTCCATATTTTTGTGAAACGGTTCTCCTGCCAGGTATGCAAAAAGGTCTGTTTTGCCGATGAACCGTTCTATCCCGGGACAAGGATTGGGTCGCCGGTCGTCGATCTCTGTGTCACCCTTTCAGGCACCATGCCGTTTACCCGGACTGCCGCATACCTTGAAGAGATGGGCATCTACGTTGACCGGATGACCGTGCGGAATTTTTCACGCCTTGATGTACCGGAAATTCCCACGGCAGACGTATTCGGGATCCACCTCCCGATGTCTATCATCTCACTCTCCACGCTCGCCGCCGGTATCCGCGAGGGGGGTTGCATCGAAGGGACAGAAGCGCTCGCTGCCTGCGGTTTCCCATCCGCATACCGGGCACCGCTTCATGCAGCGCTCCCGCCGTAACAGGGGGATGAGCGGGATGAAGAGCACGGCAAAGAAGAACGGGAGGTGCACCTGCCACATCAGCGCCGAGAGCGCGAGTGAGCCTGCGAGGAGAATGAGGCTTATCTGATATGGTCGCGTTTTGCCACCTCTCGTACCGAAAATGCAGGCAGGGCATCGGCAGCGTCCCCCAGTTCTTCTGACAGATCAATCCCACCGAGTTCCTGCGCAAAGAGTGCCGACCCGATCCCGGCGGTGACGACATCTGTTGTGCCTGCTGCTGCCATGACATTTCGCACCTTATCGCAGACAAGTGCCCGCTGCACATCCCAGAACTGCTCTGCAATCTGCCGGGCTCCCGCTTCTCCGATCTCTTCTGTGTCGGCACAGACAACGCGGGCGAGCCGGCGCATTGCTGCCGTACGCGTTTTTTCCTTGTGGTCCGGGGTGTCGCATGAGTACTGGTCAGCCCTTATATGCCCGAGCACGAGGTGGGCATCGGCACTATTGGCAAAATATTCCGTGCTCACCGGTGTGGGGACGCCATCGATGACTACAATCCTGAGGAGAGCTGGGATGCTTGTCCGGAGCATGCCGTTATAGACAAGATACCCTTTCCGGAGACGCATGAGGTCAGTCAACCCTTGTAAATCAGGAAAAGAGGCGAGGGGAATGATGTCCGTAGTCGTGCTGCCAAAATCTACAAGTATGGCACCCGGGTAGCACACCCGCAGGTAATCGGCGGACGCGAGCCAGTTTGCCGCCGCGAGCTGC
>JAPKXV010000169.1 GCA_026394635.1 Methanoregula sp.
AGAATTCAAAAAAAGACTCTGTCATGGCTTTTGAAGTGCGAAAAACCCGGCCGGGGCCCGGATTCCTGTTTTTTCAGGCAATCGGATCCAAGAACATTCAGTCGTTCACAGGTCACTGCCGTGAAACCCGTAGAAAAATGTCACGAGGATGAGCCCTGCGATACAGACAAACAGGTACGGCATGTAGTCCATGCCCCAGTATACAACATACAGGGTTTCAATGACGATGAATATCCCGATGCCGAGTAACAGGACCAGCCCGATCGCGTGCTTAAAGATGGAAAAATCCCGCCGTTCGCCGTTCATGAGTTTCTGATCACTGGTACACGGGGTTCAGATTCGCGTCCGTGATGCATAAGACCAGAACCATACCCACTTTTGTGCTGCGTTCCCATTCATTTTTTATTGCTTATCTATTTACTATCAGATAAAATAATAATTATGAAAATCGATCCTTTTTCTCTTTCCCACCCCACGGAACCCAACGAGTGAGTTGGGGAGCAATGCATGATGTATAACCCGAATGCACGGTTTTTCTTCGGATCTGCAGAATATAAATGCCAGTTGCGCGTGTAGGGTTTCTTTAAAATTACCACCGGCCCCTACACGCTGTGCGGGCGCGGAGTCTTCCGGTACACCATCCCTTGGAAGATCGCTATATTCTCCCCATTCTCGTCCGTGACCCGGACGATGTACGTCGCAATCTTGGGGTTGATGGAAAACTCTTCTGCCTGTGCGAACAGGGTGCCCGATGTTGCCGATTTCACGTACGAGACGTGGGCATTGATCGCGGCGGCAGGAACCCCGTGCGAATTGGACGCAAGTGCAAATGCCGTATCCGCAAGGGTGAAGATCGCCCCGCCGTGTACGGTCCCGTGGCCGTTCCTGTGCCGGTCGGTGATCGCCATTTTAACCGCAGCCCTGCCTTCGCCTACTTCCATGAGCTCGATGCCGGCCTCTTGTGCAAAGGTGTCGTTTGAGAAGAATGGATCGGATGGTTCCATGGTATCACTGTATGTACAATGACATGGCGCCGGCACGAAGGACTTTTCGGTTACCTGGCGGGAATCATCCGGTCCGGTGACCCCGTACCGGGACCCGGGGGACTGATGCGTATACAAGGCCCGGGCCCGTATTCATTTTTGCGTGCACGTATCGACTCAGGAAACCGGCATTATCTCTTTTGTAAAAAAAGTCCTTCCTGGACAGTATCCTTTTTTATCAGGACGCCCTCTTCTCATTTCATCCATGCCGTGTCCCGTTCGTCGCGTCGTTCGCGATCCTGCCATCTTTGAGCCGGATGATCCGGTGGAAATATTCCTTGTGCCAGTCCTCGTGGGAAACCATCACGATGGTCTGGTGCATGGTCTCATTAATCTACCGGAAGAGTTCGAGCACCATCTTTGGGTTCTCATAATCAAGGTTTGCGCACGGCTCATCAGCAAAGAGGATGTCCGGCTTGTTCACCATCGCCCGGGCAAGGTCGACCTTTTTGCCGCAGTCGCCGAATTCCAGTGGCAGGAACTCACCGGCATGCTCGAGCGGTCGTTTGAGGGGCGGACGGTCATGGAGGGGGTTTCCGAGCTCTTTGATTCCCTGCTGGACCATATCAACCGTTCACGGGAGATATACTCGGATGTCGTGGCAGTCGCCGTGCACAACGAGACCATCCGCACGATTCTTTTAGAAGACCGGAACGGCAACCTCGCCGTGATCGAGCAGTTCATTGAGGGGCAGAAGGCAAAAAGTCTCAATCACTCATCCATTGATTCAAGAATCCTCACGGTTACCTGCGACGCGCTCATCAACGGGCTGATGTTTGACGTGATGATCGGCATGGACCCGGCATAGGCAAAACGGGTTTGGCTGGACGCGGTCGACGGCCTGCTCCGGGTCCACCACGAATAATTTTTAACCGGGGCTTGCACAAGGAAAGAAGATTTTTTTACCGTCCGCGACAATCCCCGATAAAACCAAAAACTGCACCTTTACGATCTGCTACCAGGATTCCCCCCGGTGTCTTAGGAACTACCGGAATATTTCCAGATCCGGTGCGCCGCCCGGATTACCGGCGTGAGGGATAGAGACTGGAGCACCCATTCGGGCACGGCACTTTAATTCCTTTTGGATGGTTGACAACCCCGGTGCCATAACAAAGAGTGCATATTTTTTTCATTGACTTTTTTGTATCGGGGGGCACAGCCTATCAACGATAGAATGGGTATTCCACCAATAAATATTAACAGGTTTAATAATCCTGGTTAACGTCCAGAACCGCTCATCCAGCCCGTAATTTTCCGACGTCCGGGGAACTCGTCGGAACTTGGAAAAACCGGGTACCTGAAACTAAAAAGTTTATGAAGGATAGACCGATACTTCTTTAACCACACGCAGTACGACCGGAACCCTGTACTTTTTGGCCGGCATCGCCCCCTATCGATGACGGCGCCCTTCTTCTTCCCGTGAGGAATTTTTTGTCCGCTCCTTTCGGTATGGATACAATTGACCGTCGGGAGGCATGGGAGGCATGATGAAATCGGGGGAGAGTTAACTCGAAGATTTCCTGAAGGTTTGCCCTTCCCTGCGGGAACGGCAACCATCCCCAAGAACGTTATGAAAACCATGATTTCTCCAGAGCCGTTTTTCACCCTCCTTTCAAAAAAAAGGAATGGCGTTGAAGATGATGTCTTCTTTTCATGCGGGCCGGTTCTTGGGGGGCCCTTTTTTTGGGGGACCTAGCTAGCTGCCCAACGCGAGCCAGTCGTCTGGATCAACGGGAAGATCCGTTTCGATCTCGGCCTGGACATTTAAAAAATCCCCGATGTGATCCGGGGAGAGGATGATGACGTCTCCTGCGCGACGGATCATATCCTTTGCCCGTGCACACACAAGGACCGGTATGATCTCGGCCTTGTTGGGCTCGGGATGTTCCTTTTGCACGTCGCATGCATATGCATTGGTTGCATCGACATGGGCCTGGATTATTTCGTCACAGTCCGCAAATTCAAGGACAAAAACTGAACTGCCCAGGAGGACCACATCCGGGCCCCGGACGCTGGCGTGAGGGACTTCGTATTCAAAGATGACCGTATAATGTTTGAGCTCCGGTTTTACCTGCACGAGTTGTTTGAGTTCTTTTGAAAAAACATCGAACACGCGTTCCCACATTGCTCCCTGGTGATCGTTGGCAGGACGGCCCATGCGTTCGGCATGGTGCCGGTCAAGTGCGCTGCGCCATTCCTGCCGGGAGACCAAAAGGAAATCATGTATCGTCCCACGCCAGCCATACGGCTTCTTGTTCTCTCCTGTCATTATCCAGACATCCCGGTTTTTGTTGAAAGGTGACTATGTATGGAGCTATCGATAAAGGTTGGCATTTTTCAGGGAGGATAGGGGGACATGATCTTCCGTATGAATTCCCCCTTAAAGTATTATTGCACAAACCGTGAAATTAGTAAATGATGAGCGGGAAGGAGCCTCAGTAACCCATGAACAAACGGCGGTTCCGGGCAGATGACCCGGGGAGGAGAGCGTGGCAGGACCCGGAGAAGATCTTCCCGGCAATCGGGCTTCGTAAAGGAATGGTGTTTGTCGATGTGGGCTGCGGCGAAGGGTACTTTGCGCTTCCCGCTGCACGGAGGGTAGGACCAAAAGGCAGGGTCTATGCGGTCGATATCAATGCCGATGCTGTCGCACACCTCAGGGAGCAGGCAACAAAAGAGGGATTGACCAACCTTTCCGCAGAAGCAAAGGAAGCGGAAGCGGCCGTTGCCTGCGAGGGGTGCGCCGACATCGTCTTCTTCGGCATCGACCTCCACGATTTTGCGGATCCCGTACAGGTGATCCGGAATGCAAAACGGATGCTCAAGCCGTCCGGCCGGCTCATCGACCTTGACTGGAAAGATATCCCGATGGACTTCGGCCCGCCGGCAGAAAAACGGTTCCCGGTAAAAAAAGCAACCATGATGATCGAATCTGCCGGCTTTACGGTCCGGTCCGTGCAGGACGCCGGGCCGTACCACTACCTGATCATCGCCAGCCGGCAACTCCAGTTCAATAAAAACCGCCTGTTCCGGCCCGGGTGTACGGGCCGAATGCCCGGTTTTTTAAAAAAAACCGGCCACCGGGAAAAAATATGAGGAAAGAAGATGAAGAGGTGATTATCATGGCGGAAAAAAGAAAATGCGAATACTGCGAAAAGGACGCCATCGGGTACCAGGGGTTCGGGTGCTGTTCTGCCTACGTCTGCCTTGATCATGCCGAAAATTTTGTCCGTGATCTCAAGCCCGGGGAAAAACTGGTCTCAGGTGAGTGTTACTTTGAGCGGTTTGATATCCCGGATTGAACTATCGTCCCGCCATGGAACGTGAGCGGCCCGGTGCGA
>JAPKXV010000409.1 GCA_026394635.1 Methanoregula sp.
AGCCCATTTGCCTGAATTTGATATGAAATGACCTCTAAAATGTTCGCTAATGGATGCTATTGGAGGCAGGATCGTTTGATGGATCGGACTACAGTGCCTGAACACGGAAAAACCCCTGTTTTTCCTGGAAGTTCGGGATCCGTGATTATTGACGGATCCTCACTTAACTGGAAGAAGACCTGTTTGGATCAAACATTTTCCAGTTATTTGGAATCATTTCATAAATGTCGGCGACCGAGAGCACAGCACGGAAGACGCTGACTCGGTTATCGTGCCGTGTTTGCTTTCCCTCAATACGGATCCGATTCACGGGGCCCGCTGGTGAGGAAAGAACGGGGCCGACGTTTTCGCCAGCGCTGTTCTATGTCGGGGAAGCGGCCGGGAAGATTCGAGAAGGCGTTTGCCAGGATCGGGGCTGTGATTGGGTGCAATTTATGATGAATCTTTTTTGAACGATTCTTTGAAGAGCACCAATTTCAGGTCCTTCTTCTTCACCACGGAAATCTCTGCAGGCATTCCCGCAGGAACCAGTGATACCAAAGTGTAGGTATCAGGCACATTGAGCAGTTTTTGAACCTCTTCTGCATATGGTTTTTTATCGCCTGCAACCCAGCAGGAACCGATGCCATACGCCTGCAACGCGATGATCAGGTTCTCCGTCGCTGCGCAGCAGTCCTCCAGATAATATGTCGATTTTTTTTCTCCGAAAACTGCGATACAGAGGGATGCGTCCACAATAAATTTTCCATTATCGGTAAGTTGTGCAATATTCCGGAGTGTTTCCTTATCCTGTATCACGCCAAAGAGCCATGGCTGGAGATTTTTAGCGGTAGGTGCGTGGCTGGCGCATTCAATTACATCCCTGATCACCGTATCATCAACAGGATCAGGTTTGAACTTCCGGACACTGTGCCGTGACTTGATGACCGTGGTTACAATGTTCATAGTGAAGGATGTGCACAACACGGTGATAAAATATGCCCATGGGGCCGTGCCAAAAAAAAGGATTACCGGCGCCGTGCACCGTACAGAGCACAGCCGATGATACCGGCAAGCACAGCGCACCATCCGCTAAGACCCGCCGCTTTTGTCGGCGTCGGTGCAGGGGTGGTGCTTATGGGAGATTGGACCGTTTCAACAGGAGTAGCCATAGTCGTTAAAACCGTGGTGGTCGGTTTTGTGGTCACAATTGTCGTCGGTTTTATCGTAATTTTTGTTGTCTGCTGATTCGTCGGGCTCGTTGTAAGAACTGTGACACCAATCAGGGGATTTTGCTCCTGCACACGAAGGTATCTTTGGGCACTCACCGTCTTTCCGACGATATTGTAGTTGTCTTTCATCCGGTTCGCGTTGCACTCCGCCCAGATTGTATAGGTTCCCGGTGTGTACGAGCTGCTCCCGGTATCCCAGACGGGGCCGGGATTATAGAAGGGCGTTGTGGAGACACTGACATCAAGAGGTGTCAGGACCCCTGCCTTGTTCATAAGCGCAGAATAGGTACCTCCATCCGGCCCCTGCACTTTGATGGTGACCGTAGGTTCTACCGCACCCGCACCAGGACGGCCGGCGATATCAGCAAGGTTGCTGTCAATGCGGAACCTGACTTCATCTCCCCGGTATACCCATCCGTTGTCCGTGATATCGCCATTGATGGACGTATCCTCGATCCTGATACCGATCTGTGGATCCTTTACATTGAATGCCAAGGCCTTTGCCGGCATGGCATACCAGTTACCGGTTCGCATGGCGAACACGTTTGGCGATATGAAAAAATTCAGCGGTTCGGTAACATTGATTGTATAATCAGGCGGCTGAGTGAGAAAGGACGCTCCCGGGTTCCACCATCCAACCTGGGTATTCGTTGCCCCAAGAGGAATGGAAATATCCAACCCCTCCTCCCCGATATAGACTGTCCCCCCAGTGGGAACCCTGTTAAGAACAGCTGTGGCAGGGAATACACCACAGATGCTCGTGATGATGATAACGAGCGTGATCCATCCAATCTTTCCATTCATATGCATGAGGTTCTTTTTTCTATCATATAAGGTTGTCAGACACTGATGGAAAAAAGGGTTGGGATTACCGGTTAATGGATTAAACCCATCATCCCCTGCCACATATTCCCGAACCCCTGCAGGATCAGAATGCCCGGATCAATGCCGAGGGTTGGAAAGATGACGATGAAATAGAGGATAGTGCCCAGCGTACTCCCGACATTGGCAAGCGCGGCAACGAGCACAACCTTAAAAAGGGGGATATGCCACATGTCAGTGAATGTCTCCGCTTCAAAGATCTTTTTAAGATCACCCGGTGACGGTTTTCTGATCTTTGCCTCCACGATCGCAGAGAACCATCCTGCTGCAACCAGCGGGTGTAATGCAGTCAGCCATGATACGCCAAAGCCGGTGAGCGCAGACAGCGGGTGACCCCCGGCAATCAAGGTGAAGACTGCGGTCAGCACCCCGTGGATGAGGACCCAGTAAATGAGGGCCGTGACAAGCACGTTCATCCCGACACCGGAGAATGCAATGGCAAGAATGAGCAACGCAAACAGGACCGTCACGGCAACGCTGAAGATCAGGCCCCATCGTGGTGTCTTTATTTCTGCGGTGAGTTCTGACAGGGGGGGAAGGGTTGATGGCTCGTGCAGGTACTTCTGGACACCTTTTACATGGCCTGCGCCGATCACTGCAAGCACGCGACTGTTGTGTGCATCGAGTGCGAGCAGCTGGTGGGCAAGGTACGCATCCCGCTCATCGATCAATGCCCGCGCCCCGTTGGGAGAGAATTTCCGGAACTCCTCAAGTGCCATGGTGATAACTTCTTCCTGTTTTAAGGACTCGATATCGATCTCGTTACCCTCCACACCCACCACCGATGCGGAAAGGGCATAAAACATTTTGAGCTTCTCCCATAGCGACATCGAGCGCCAGAACCGCATCAGGGTGATCCGGATGTCACGGTCGATGAGCCCAATCTTCAGCTGTCGCTGTTCCGCCTCAGCAATGGCAGCCTTCATCTCGGCTCCGGGCTCCACACCAACGTCCATACCGATCCTGCGCTGGAGGTATGACAGGACCCATTGGACGAGAAGCTGATTGAAATTTCCTGCCTCGATAACTTCGGAGACCGAGGGTTCCAACATGCTCTTCTTCAATGCCTGGAACCGTGCCTGATCCAGTTCCACTGCGACCACATCCGGCTGGAACTCGCAAATAGCCGCCTTTACCTCATCAACACTCTTCTGGGAGACGTGTGCGGTCCCGACAATCCTGATCTCAGCCATCTAACACCCGGACACCATCACTATCAATGATAACAAACTCTCCTGAGGGGATTTGTGTGTGCTGCAGGACCTGCCAGACTTTTTGTTCTTCCTCGTCTTCTGCACGCCGGCGCTGGAGAAGATGGAGTGCAATCGTGGTGACACC
>JAPKXV010000315.1 GCA_026394635.1 Methanoregula sp.
ACCAGTCTTACGGATCTCATCTGCCCGCCGGTTGCCGAGCGCTGCAGCTTCATCGGGGTTCCCCGACCGGACTCCACCCCCGCTGCCACAGCAGATCGATGGCATTTCAACAAGGTTAACGACCTGCCGGGCGAGTGCCCGTGGCTGATCCCGTATCCCCTGTCCCCGAAGCAGGTGGCAGGGGTCATGGTACGTTGCGGTGATCGGGAGCTGCGCCGGGGTTTCGATGCCATACGTTGTCAATACCTCGGATATATCCATGACTTTAAACGGTGTTTTATAATCGTTCTTCAGGGTTGATCCACACCCGGCACACATCGTCATAACGGTGTCGATCCCCCGGAAGACGAACGCGTCGATGTTCCGTCGCTTGAGCGTGTCGAGGAATAAAATCTGACCGGTCCGGATCAGCGGGGAGCCGCAGCAAACCTGCTCTCGGGGGATGATCACGCGGATGCCGTTTCTTTTGAGCACCTCAATTGCGTCAAGCGCGGTCTGCGGGAGGCGCATGTTATACATACACCCTACAAAAAATCCAACCGTCCCCCGCACTTGCCCGTACGGCTCGATCACGTCACTGACTTGTTCCAGAAATGTTCCTTGGGTCTGCGGTACACTCCGTCCCGTTTCTTTGATGAGTGCTGCCACCTCCTGGTGCCGGGGCAGGGTGAGCCCCTTTTTGTTTGCAAGCGCGCGGAGTTTCTCGATTGCTTTTGATGGGATCTCGATCTCCTTTGGGCACGCTTTCCAGCATGCCTGGCAGGTGGTGCAGGTGAAGAGCCCCTGTTCAATCGCTTCCGGGATCCGGTCTTTTGCGTCCCGCGGGTCAAGCGCAAGCCGCATCTCCTGCCGCATCGCCGTCGGTCCTAAAAATTTTGTGACGTCCATTGCGGGACATACCGAGACACAGCAGAGGCATTCAATACAGCTCCGGAGCGGTTTGATGGCATCGATCTCGTCCTTTGCCGGCATCACGAGCTCAGCTCTCGGGGCAAGGAATGCGATCGCATTCAGGTTCTGCATGAGATCGACAACAAGGTCTTTTTTTACCGCGAGTTTTAATGGCTCGATCACCATGCCATCCCGCGCCTCTTCCATGCAGGCAAGTACCGGCTCGCCGTTTACCCGCACTGCACAGCTGCCACACTGCCCGGAGCCGCAGCAGTACCGGTACGAGAGCGTCTGGTCAATCGAATCATGGACCGCGTGGAGCACATGAAGGACACGTGCGCCTTCGTTCACCTCTATAGTGTACTGGACGAGCCTCCCGCTGGTATCCATTGCAGGATCGAAACGGTACACGTGCACAGAAAGGCGGATCATAGCATCGCCCTCCGTTCTATCCCCTCACGGGAATGCGAGATGTAGGTATGCGCAAACGGCGAGGTTGCTGCATCCCATGCATGGCAGATGTCGGTGCGCACGTGCGCCCCCCGCGATTCGGGGCGAAGGATGGCGCTCTTGCAGATGAGTAAGGCAGTCAGGCACATGTTCTGCACGGTGCAGCATTCGGAAAGGTTGCGTGCCGATACCGCTTTAAGATCCGATGCGGGAAGGTGCATGATCTTTGCGAGGGTCGAACGGAGATCGTCTGCATTCCGGAATATCCCGGCACCATTCCACATCGCCAGCTGGAGTTCCCGTGCAACCGTTGCAGGGCTGACTGACCCGTTCAGGAACCGAGACAGCCGTTCCTGCTGCGCCGCGATCTGGCGGGGATCGACGTTTTTGATCCGCTTTTCAGACATTCCCGCCGCGTCTCCTGCCCGTTTCCCGAAGACCTGCGTGTCCGCGAGCGCGTTGCCCCCGAGCCGGTTTGCACCGTGGACTCCTCCAGCAGACTCGCCACAGGCATAGAGCCCGGGGAGTGTCGTCTCGCCCCTTTGGGTGATCCGGAGTCCGCCCATGATATGGTGAGCAGTGGGCGCCACCTCCATCGGTTCGGTCCTGATGTCAACACCGAACTTGAGGAACTGTTCGAGCATCACCGGGAGCCGGCTCTCGATCTGTTCACGGGGCAGGTGGGTCACATCGAGATACACCCCGCCGTTCTTCGTCCCGCGCCCTTTGTTGATTTCCGTGGCGATCGACCGTGCGACCACGTCGCGGGTGGAGAGCTCCATCCGTTCCGGGTCATACTGTTTCATGAACCGCTCACCGAGCACGTTCTTCAGGACGCCCCCCTCGCCCCTCACCGCCTCAGTAACAAGCCGCCCGCGTGCGTCGTACGGGAAGACCGCACCGGTGGGGTGAAACTGCACCATCTCCATATCAATGAGCTCCGCCCCGGCCCGGTACCCGATTGCATACCCGTCTCCGGTCCCGCTTGCCGAATTCGTGGAGATGTCAAACACCCGTGTCCCACCCCCCGTTGCAAGGACCGTGCTGTCTGCTGTTATGGTGTTCAGATCACCCTTTTCATCCAGTGCACATGCCCCTATGACGCGGTCGCCGTCTTTGAGGAGGTCGATGACCGTTGTCTCGGCAAGCGTCTCGACCGGAAGTCCGTCGAGCCGCTCCACAAGCGTCGTCATCATCTCGTGGCCGGTTCGGTCGCCGGCATAGCACGTCCGCGGGAACCGCTGGCCCCCGAACGGGCGCTGGGCAACCTTGTTATCCTCAGTAACATCAAAGACCGCGCCCCAGCGGATCAGGTCAACCATCCGCTGCGGGGACTCGGCAACAAGGATTTTTACAAGCTCCGGGTCGTTGAGGAACGCACCCCCCTTCATCGTGTCCTCGAAATGGACCCCGCAGGAGTCCTCTTCCCGGAGAACGGCATTGTATCCCCCCTCTGCCATCGGGGTACACCCTCCCTTGCCAACGATCGTTTTGGAGACAAGTACAACATCGCCGTATGCCGATGCCTCGATTGCCGCACGCACTCCTGCGCCACCGCTGCCAATCACCAGCACGTGGCAGTCTAATCCCCCCCCATCTGCACGCATCTTATTACTCTGTGGGGTGTATACTATCATAAATAAATGGCACAGCACGAGTGAGAAAGCCATGAGACTTTTAATGAAATTTGGCGGGACTTCCGTCGCCGATGCCCCGTGTATCGCCCGCGTTGTCGATATCCTGGAACAACACCACAAACAAGGTGACGAACTTGCGGTCGTCGTATCAGCACAGCGGGGGGTCACCGACCAGCTCATCGAGATCGCTACCAAACTTCCGGAAAGCAAAGACGCGTCTGCAATCGAACCCCTGATCCAATCCCTGCGCACCCGTCACATGACAACACTCAAGGGTGCCGCCCCGGATTATATCAATGAGGTCGGCCCGATCATCGAGGAACGGCTCCGGGACCTCCATAATATCCTTCATGCCGTGCATAACCTGCGGGAGCTGACACCCCGCTCAAAGGATTACATTTTATCCTACGGAGAACGGCTTCTTGCACCAATTATCGGGGCTGCTCTGGAAGAACGGGGGATCCCCTCGGTGGTGCTGGATGGCTGTGAGGCGGGCATCGTGACGACACCCCAGCATGGCGAATCAACGGCATTACCGGATTGTGACGAGCGGGTCCGACGACGACTCGGTGCGGTGCTGAAAAATTCCGTTCCGGTCATCATGGGGTTCATGGGATGCACTACCACGGGAATTGTCACGACGCTCGGGAGGAGCGGTTCGGATTACTCTGCATCCATCATCGGTGCCGGCATCGATGCAAACGAGATCTGGATCTGGACTGATGTCGACGGGATCATGACCTCTGACCCCCGGGTGATCAACGATGCCCGGGTGATGCCCGAGCTCTCCTATCTTGAAGTGATGGAGCTCTCGTTCTTCGGTGCCAAGGTTATGCATCCCCGCTCGATCGAACCGGCAATGCGCAAAAACATCCTTGTGAGGGTAAAGAATACCTTCAACCCGTCGCACCCGGGGACGACCATCGTGCGCAACCAGAAGCGCGATGACCGGGTGGTCAAAGCCCTGACCTATATCGAAAGGGTCGCATCGGTCAACATCAACGGTGCCCAGATGATCGGTCGCCCCGGTGTTGCCCGTGCAATCTTCTCTGCGCTTGCCGACCGTGAGGTGAATGTAATGATGATCTCCCAAGGATCATCAGAAGCAAATATCTCACTGATTATCGATGAATCACACCTTCCGGTTGCGACTGAAGCGCTTGCCCCCCTCGTAAAGCAGGGTATCGTCCGGGAGGTTATCGAGAACCGGAACGTCGCAGCAGTTGCAGTCATTGGATCGGGTATGGTGGGTGCACCGGGAACCGGCGGCCGGATCTTCACTGCTCTGGGCCGCGAGGGGATCAACGTGATGATGATCTCCCAAGGGTCGTGCGAGGCAAATATCTCGTTTGTGGTCCGGCAGGAGGACGGCCCCCGTGCGGTCCGGGTCCTCCACGACGAGTTCCGGCTCTCGGAGGCATCGGATGAGTAGTCGCTCCTACGCAGATGCGGGAGTAGACATTGACCTTGAAGCAACCGCGATAACGTCGTTGATAAAAAACCTCACCTTCCGGCGCACTGGCTCTCCCAGGATGACCGGGAAGGTCGGGCACTATGCCGGTCTTTTGGAATTTGGCGACTATGTGCTCGCCCTCACGACCGACGGGGTTGGCACCAAGATGCTTGTCGCCGACATGATGCAGGACTGGACAACCGTGGGCATCGACTGTGTCGCGATGAACGTCAACGACCTTTACGTCATGAACCTCGAACCGGTCGCTTTTGTAGACTACATTGCCACTGACAGGCTCTCTGTGGAGAAGATGGCGCAGATTGGCGTAGGCCTGAACGAGGGTGCACGACAGTCAAATATCGACATCGTGGGAGGGGAGACAGCAACGCTCAGGGGTTTGGTCAATGGGCTCGACCTTGCCGGGACCTGTCTTGGCATCCAGAAGAAAGACCGGGTTGTGACCGGTGAAAATATCAAACCCGGCGATGTTATCATCGGTGTGCCGTCTACCGGCATCCACAGCAACGGGCTCACGCTTGCCCGCCGTGTTGTTGAAGAGCATGCAGATTATAAAACCCGGCTTTTCGATAAAAAGACGCTGGGTGAGGAGCTCCTTACCCCGACCCGCATCTATGCCGAGAGCCTGCGGGTTGCAAAGCGATGCACCATACATGGCATGTGTCATATCACCGGAGGGGGGCTGCTCAATTTCAAACGGCTGAGCCCGCTCGGGTTCCACTTCACCGACCCGATCAATCCTCCGGAGATCTTTACCTGGATCCAGAAGATGGGAGGGATCGATACCGCCGAGATGTACCGCACCTTCAACATGGGGATGGGGTACGCGTATATCGTTCCGGGATCAAGCGTCGATTGTGTTATCCGGGAAGCAGCGGGTGCAAAAGTGGTGGGGGAGATCCGGCCCGAGCCCGGAGCATGGCTGGGAGATCTCGAGATCACCTAACAATTTTTTATATCAGTCGCAAGCGGCGTTTTTTTCACTTTTTCTGAAATGATGGCACTATTGCCCGAGGGGTCTTCGATGATCAGGGTAAACGGCAACGCACCCGCCCGCGCCCGGGCAATCTGATCAAGAAGTGTTGTTGCGTTTTCCCGCTCCTCGTTCTCTGCCCAAAGAAGGGCTCCCCGCACGACATTCTCGATCCGGTCGAGTACCCCCTCAATGTTGGTGACAAACCCATTGCAGGCTGGCCCCGGATCGATCTGCACTCCCAGTTCAGGGATCTTTATCATCCCGGTCATGCTTCTGGCCACGCGGACTGCAAGGTCGTCTGCACCGGATAGAAAAAACTCGTACCGGCAGGGCTCATCCGATTTGAGGAGCTGGGTATCCACGTACCGGTAACCGCACGAAAGACAGTTTGCGCTGACGATGAGGATGTCAGAAAAATAGGGGATATTTTCTGTCTGGTATAGATATTCTATCTCTTTTGAACAGGATGGACATGGACCCGGAACGACGGTGCGCACTCTTTTATGCTCCGCCGATCTTGTCGCGGGAGATCTTGACGGACATCGGAGTCAGGACAACGTAGCGCTGGTCGCCAAGTCCGATGATGTCCCCGTTCACGTCCTTTGCGACCTCTTTTAGATCCTTCAAAACCCTTTCATAGGAAATTTTGTCCATCTTGAGCCGGGAGATGTCGACGATCACGATATTGCCGGAATAGACCTCGTCTTTGACCCGGGGGGTATCCTTAAGATCGCTGATCGTTGCAATTTTTACCAAGAGAGCGGGTGATCCGGCGCCATGCTCTTCATAGGACGTGAGGTCCAGATCCATGTAATCGTCGTCCGAGCTTCCGGAGCTCTTGCCAAGGAGCGTATCTATGATTTTAACCATAACAAAACTGTATAAAGAATTTTATTTAATAGTATCTATCCTTTGTTGACGAAAAACCGGCTCCGGAAACGGATACATGCATAAACAGCCTGAAAAATGAATGTTTTACCGTTCAAAGTTCCACGTTCCAGATCTCATCACCGACGTAATGCACATTCTTGCACATCTTTCCCGCGGCGCTTTGCTCGATCTGCGTGGCATCAAAGAGCGCAAGACCGATTGCAAGCGGTTTTTGGTGCCGCTCATCCACAACCAGGACCGGTGCATGTGCACGCACATCCGAAGTGACACGGGTGATGCCAGGACGCATCACATCAGCGCCGTTGACCACGTATGGTATAGCACCGGCATCAACAGAGATCCGGCGCTGTGGGAATGGCCGTTCGATCGCGCCTTTGAGCGTGGGAAATACCCATCCTCCATACTCCATGAGTACCGGCTTTTTGTTGACAAGGTAAAAGGCGAGATCCGTGCTGGTTTCGAGGATCTCGATCGTGTCTGCGGAGAACAGTGCTGCCCCCTCACCGATCTGCTCTTTAAGGAGTGCAAAGATCTCTGCGACCTGACCTTTCCGGATCGTATGGCGTTTTTTTACCACAAATTTTTTCATGATTTGCACATACTTTCCGCTCTGGTGACAAATAGTTTCTTGCAGGGCAGTGTTGACTTAGGCTATCTTAATAATTGGAATATCTCTCAACTGATTTTCTCCGATTCGGATTTTGTTTGGCGGGAGAAAGCGCACTAAAATCAGGTTCTACGGTATGTTTAAGTATCCTGCTCACGGACAATTATACTCCAGAGCGATGGTAACGGGGTAATGATATGACCAAACGACCGTTGGATATTTTGGATTCGGTGCTGAACCGCCAGCCGGTCCTTGTTTCATTAAAGGGCGGAAGGGAAATCCGTGGCGTTCTCCAGGGTTATGACGTCCACATGAACCTTGTCCTTGACAAGGCTGAGGAGATGGAGAACGGGCAGTCTCATAAGGTCGGGACGCTGATCGTCCGTGGGGATAACGTCATCTACATATCGCCATCCATCGAACAATCCTGAGGTGAATATCAATGTCAAAGGGCACGCCCTCAATGGGTAAAATGAACAAGAAGACCCATATCGCCTGCCGGCGGTGTGGCCGCATCTCGTATCACGCACAGAAGAAAGTCTGTTCTGCCTGCGGGTTTGGAAGAAGCACCAAGCTCCGCAGCTACAAGTGGATCAACAAGAGACCAAAAATCCCGACACATTAACGGGGCTGTACCATGTGTGGAATCGTTGGCATCGTGGATGCTAGCGGTGTGTCCATCCAGCTCTATTATGCTCTGTATGCGCTCCAGCACCGTGGGCAGGAGAGCGCAGGGGTATCCACGTATAACGGCACGACCCTGCATAAGTTCAAGGGGGCAGGGCTGGTTGCCGATGTTTTTTCCCCTGCAGTTCTTGAAGAATTGAAAGGAACGACCGGCATCGGGCATGTCCGATACCCGACGACGGGTTCCAATCTCCCGGAAAATATCCAGCCGCTCAACTTCCAGTTCAAGGATCACTCTTTCTCTCTCGCCCACAACGGCAACCTCGTCAATACCAGAGAGCTCCGGAGCGAATACGAACAGTCGGGGCAGATCTTCACCACCACCACGGATACCGAGGTCATCGCCCGGATCCTGATCGATGAGATCAGCACATCAGGGAGCGTGGAGGATGCAATCCATATGTGCATGCGCCGGTTGCAGGGTTCGTATTCTGTCGTGATGATGATCGATGGGGTCCTGTTCGCGTTCCGGGACCCGCTGGGCATCAAACCCTTCTGCCTTGGCAAAACCGAACGGGGATACATGGTCGCATCAGAGAGTGTTGCGGTTGACGCGCTTAACGGAAAATTTTTACGCGATATAAAACCGGGTGAGCTCGTCCGGATCGATGCGGAAGGCATCCGGTGCAACCAGATTGCGGTGGCAGGGACGCACGCCCACTGCATTTTCGAATACATCTATTTTTCACGTGCAGACTCGGTCATTGACGGCGTGCTTGTCTACGATGTTCGTCGGACGATTGGCGGGAAACTGTTTGAGGAAGATCCGGTTGCTGCCGATGCTGTTTCCCCGGTACCGGATTCCGGGGTTGCCTACGCGATCGGGTATGCACGGCGTTCAGGTACCCCCTATGGCGAGAGCCTGATGAAGAACCGGTATATGGGGCGCACGTTCATCATGCCCAACCAGAGTCAGCGCGAAAAGGCAGTACGGATCAAGCTCAACCCGATCCCGGCTCACCTTGCCGGAAAGTCCGTGGTTCTTGTTGACGACAGCATCGTTCGGGGGACAACATCCAAGCGGATCATCGATATGATGCGGGAGGCGGGAGCCCGCGAAGTCCATGTGCGGATCGGCTCACCCCAGATCAAGGCACCCTGCTATCTCGGCGTGGATATGCCGACCCGGCAGGAACTGATCGCAAGCGACAAGAAAGAAGAGGAAGTACGACGCAGTATCACTGCCACATCGCTGCACCACATATCCCTTGAAGCACTTGTCGAAGCGATCGGCTGTGGGAAAGAACACCTCTGCACCGGCTGCCTCACCGGCTGCTACCCGCTGCCCATCGATGGTGAAGAGGGAACAATCCCGCAGATTGATTTTGTTGCCGGGACATATCAGGCGAACTTGGGATCATTTGAGACAGAAATATGAGGGTACTTTCTCAATTTTTTATTCCGGAAAATCATAACGGGCTCCCGGATTGATTTTAAAAAAATTCGAAATCCGGTCGTTCCTTTCTGGTTAATAGAATATTATCCTGCCAAAAGAAGTAGCGAGGGATGGATTTGAACCATCGGTCTACGGGTTATGAGCCCGTCGGGATATCCTGACTACCCTACCTCGCTTCCGTAATCAGGGTTAATATATTGCAGGGTTGCGCTGATATAGTTTACCCACGTCGCACACCTTCTCTGATTTCCGGACAGCTCCTTAATTACCCGGGTTTTGTAAACAAAGGATCATGGCTGATGATGAACTTGCAAAGATACGGGAGAAAAAAATGCAGGAGCTTCGGGACCGGTTCGATCCCACAAAGAAACCGCCACCGGCAACCGGGCATGTTGCCGTAATGCCCGTTGATGAAGTCCATTTTGCCCAGGTACTGCAGCAGCATCCGGCACTTGTGATTGATTTCTGGGCGGAATGGTGCGGACCATGCCGCCGTGTTGCACCGGTCGTTGAAGAACTCGCACAGGAGTTTGCCGGCAAAGTCACATTCGCAAAGTGTGACACCGATCACAACCAGCGGCTGGCGATGCAGTTTGGGATCTCTGCGATCCCCTGCCTTCTCTTCTTCTCCCATGGGCAGATGGTGGACCGGCTGATCGGGGCGCTGCCAAAAGAGTCGATCCGGGCAAAAGTTGTGCGGAATTTTGGTGTTTGAGTGCAAAAAAAGAGATTATAACGTATTTTTTTAGATTTATTCTTCCCCGCCATACCCGCGTTCATTCAGCTTTGCAGCCATGATGAAGTCGTTCCACGTGAGCCCGCCTGCAGGATAGGTATAGTACGAGACTTCAACAACCCGCGCCTCCCGGAAGTTAATATCCGGAAGGTGCCCCTCCGCCTGAGAAAACCCCATCGCCTCGTTGATGAACGACAGGGACTCGGAACTGGATTCGAATGTGAAGGTGCGGGTGAGGTGGCCGTTATCAAGTGACCAGCCGGGCACTGCTTTGAGCAGCTCAAACGTTTCCTTCCGCGTCAGCGGCGGTGAACCGACGCGGTAGGTGATGATCTTTTCCCTGGTGAGATCCATGCAGATCAGTCCTTTTTATTACTAAAAATGTTTTTTCCTTCAGTGAATTCATCAGCATGAGCTGTTTGAGAACAGGGTTTTTTTTAATAATCCGCAATTCCATAAGGGATTGGAGAAGAGAAAAAGAAGTCATCAATTAATTTGAAAATCCCGGAGGTTTTCCCGATCTGGTGGATGTTGTATGAGGTTCTGGTGGTTTGTACGTGTACTGCATCACCTCCATCACGATGAGCGAGAGCGGCATTGCGATCACAATCGGGTCTATAACCGATCAGGGCTGCCCGAGAAGGGTGGGGTTTCCGAAGATCATCTGGCAGATGCCCAGT
>JAPKXV010000428.1 GCA_026394635.1 Methanoregula sp.
CGTTCCCTGATCGACCGGTGCTCCCTGATATCGGATAACGCCCAGCATGTCTCAGACTCCTTTGCGTGGATGGTTGACTTCTACCTGAACACAACCTCGTTCTCGATGAACCGTGTCATGAAGATCCTCGCGGTCCTGACAGCACTTACCATGGTGCCGGCAATCGTCGGGGGGCTGCTTGGCATGAACCTGATTGACAACCCATGGGCGGCAACCCTTCTGCAGATGGTCACGATCGTGGGTCTCGTGATGGTGCTGACAGCGTGGGTGTATTTCAATCTCGGCTGGCTCAAACGCGATTAACAATAGTGGGATGATGATAAATGCAAAAAAACGACGAGCAGAAAAACCACGGTGCATCCGTTACGTTCCGGACGATTGCTCATTTCTATGACCCGGATGATCCAACACCCGAAAATAACCGGGAGTTATCGGACCGTGCTGAAGACCAGATCTTCCATGAAGTTCTGGGGGTACCGAAAGGAGAGCATGCGGAGATGTGTGACCATCTTGAGATCCTGCTCCCAGCATCAGATCTGACCCCAGACCGTACTGCCACGATCATTTCTGCGGTCAGGTCCCATTTCCAGCTCCGTTCTGGCAAATTGCAGCGGGACATGAAACTTACACAGCGGGTCGGCCTCCGGGAGTTCCGGCTGACACTCGCCGTATGTATTCCCTCATTCATCGGCATTGCCATCTGTTCGCAGTTCAAGGGGAACCCCATCACCGAGGTCGTAGAAAACATACTTGTTATCTTCTGCTGGGTGACCATCTGGCAGCCGTTCCAGTCGCTGGTCTTTGACCGGTGGACGCAGTCTGAGACGGCGAAGGTTTACCGGAAGATTGCGGAGATGGAGATCACCGTGCGACCGGTGTAAACCGGGATAATCAGTGGTGCAGATCGTCCCGCAGTCACCATTTCTCATTTTTAAAAATGTTGGTGGGGGACACCATGGTGGCAGGCAATAGAAATTTTCCATCATGTTTTTTGTATCGCACGATCAAAGGGGATATATGACTCATCACCCGCAGTTCGAGCACCATGACCACGGGGGGCACTCCTGTCGTGTCTGCTCATCATCCTATAACCCCGATCACACGGCATCGGTGAGTGGCATCTGCCACACATGTGTCTATAAAATCCTGATTGTCATCTTCATCATCATGATCAGCATATCGTATATCGCGTGGTTTGGTGTGCTGTAAGGATTTTTTATTTTCCCCGGTTTTTCTCCTGCTCTCGTAACCGTGGCAGGATGAGTGCCTTATATTCCTCAAATTCCTCTTTTATAATCAGCCCGCGCTCTTTTAAGGTTCCCACCCGCTCAAGCAGCAAAATCCATGATTCTGTGTCGGTGAGTTCATGGGAGGTCTGATCTTTCTGTCGCTCCTCCATAAACCCTGCGGCAAGGATTGCAGAGGGGAGCGCGAGGAGCAGGACGCCTCCGATGGTGACCAGTCCGGCGATGGTCTGGCCAAGGGGCGTGATGGGATAGATGTCACCGTACCCCACGGTCGTCACCGTCATCACCGCCCACCACATGGCTGCCGGGATACTGGAAAACTTATCCGGCTGTGCCGCATTCTCGACAACGTACATGATAGTCGATGAGAACAGGATCTCAAAGATTAAAAAAAATACAAGGATAGAAATGATCTCCCGCTTCCTGGAAACGACACGGTGCAGGAGTTTCAGTGCCTCTGAGTTCCGTGCATAGCGCACAAGCTTAAAGATCGAGAGGAGCCGGATGATGTGGAGCAGGGCATAATCCCTTGGAAATACGTAGGGGAAGATGATGGGGATTATCGAGATAAGGTCGATTACCATGTAGATCTGTGTTGCATACCGCAGGCGATCCGTCACCCTGCCCATGAACGTGCGGTTATGGGTACATGTCCAGAGTCGCAGGATGTATTCGACCGTAAAAATTAAAAGACAGATCGTGATGATTGAATAGAGCAGATTCCGGACTAAGAGAGGGAGATCCGGTATTGTGGAGATTACCACCGCTGTTGTGTTGCTCAGGATGATGAGGGCAAGGAATGCCTGGATGATGAATGCAGTGCGGTCATGGAACAGGGTTTCTTCCAGAATGGTATGGACCCGGGTTTTTACCCGGTCGTAGCGGGACGGCCCCCCGATGTTTTCCTGTGTTTGCTCTGCTGGATTCTCTGGCATCATTGCACCGTTCCGGCTGGATTTCTCCTTATGAACACATGGTTAAAAACCGATTCCCGGCTCAATATCAGCGGTAATTTCGTCCTCTTTTTCGAGTGCCCCGTCATGAGGATGCTGCCCAGTATTCTGATGGATTCTTCCCGTATCTTAAACTTCTGGATCTTTGACGACAATCCCCTCGTTGTGGAAACGGTCGGGTAGGGGAAATGCAGGATCCGGCACGGTAGAGATAACGAGGTTAAAATGTCTCTTTTTATTAAAAAAATGGATGGATTTTGGTATCGTTTTTCCCTCATGGGAACGTTACTTGCCCGTGAATAAGCGGTCAACATACGGCGCAGCGATCAGAAGGATTGAACCCGCAAAGAGAGCGATCCATGCATACCCAAAGCTGAAAAAACCTGCTGCAAACGATGCAATAGCTCCCATACCCCTGATCCCGTTATACCCGGATATGGCATCCACGAAAAAAACAAGGATTGTAACGAAGACCGCTACTCCGGCTCCCTGCGCTTCCTGGATCTTTTTTGCAACGAGGAGGCCGATGATGACCAGCGCGGTGAGGGTTAGCGCTCCCCCATAAATGCTAAATCCAACAGAGAAAAACGTGACCGACAGGATTTTTCCAAGCACGGTAACGGAAAATAACGGGACAAAACATCCGATGATGAGAAGGACTGCCCCGATAATTCCCACAATCTGCGCCTTTGACGCTCCACAAATACTACAGTTTTCCATAGGGTGCCTTTTGTTTTTGATAAATTAAGGGTCACGGTACTTTCCAATTTTTGTGTCAAAATTTGGATATAAAGTTCACGAAAAAGAGTTGAGTATGCTGCACATAACATCAGGATCTGATACGGCAGCGCAACCGTGCTGGTTTAAAATTTCCTGCTGTAAATGAGCCAGGGCAATCACGATCAATGCTGAAAGGATCGGCATCTGGAGGAGTTCATCAGGTAGTAAACAAGGAAAAAGGAATTTGCCAAAATAATGAAAAATGCTGGAGAATCCGGATTCGCGTACCATTTTTACTTTATTGAGTCTCCGGGCACGCCCGATAATTCAGAGCCATAAATTTTTCAAAAAAAAATTACCGTAAAAATCCTCCATCCGGTTCGTGTTTCCTCTCCACGATATACCCCTTGATTGCGGTCAGGGTTGTGCTGTCCATCATCACCGAGAAGTCGAGATCAACAACAAAAACCGGAAATGTTCCTGCAAGAGAATTCCGCTTTACAATGAAGATCTTGGATTCGAGCAGGAGTGCGCTCGTCCCGAGGGGATTTTCATCAGGGTCCAAACTCGCAAAAAGGGCTTTATTCTCCGTATCAAGGAGTTCTTTAAGGGAATTTTCCTTGAAGTCAAAGAGCCGATCTGCCATCGTCCTGCTGGTAATGCCATGGATGTACCTGATGATGAAATACTGGCTGATGGCAAGGATGGCAAGAAGGCTGAACAGGTGCCCGAGCTCAGTCAGCTCTGACTGGGTGAGAAAGGCGTTCAGGGTCACGCCCGGAAGGAAGATAATGGTGGTCAAAAACAGGAATATGGCAAGCAAAAAGCCGAAAATGAACATGGCCGTAACTAGCCGGGGTGGCAGTCTCTGCCGGTGAAGACCGCTTTTCACCTTTTCCACTTTTTTTACATACGCAGTAGAAAATGGCTCCATCTTCCAGACCAGCAGGTAAAAGATGACAATGATTGCGCATTGGGCGATCACAATGATCGTGATACTAAGCGGAAGGCCCCGGGTATAATGGATGAGAGTAAACACAATGTCAAGAGAGAAGATCAGCCCGATTCCCAGCGACAGTGCCCGGCTGTTCATGAAGAGTGCGTTGATAAATAACCGGGTAAACCGGGTTGCACCTGATTTTACCCCGATCTCTTTGAGCCACGAATGGAACCGGGAGATATCCGCTGCAGGGAGGTTGGCGTTCTGGAAATTTGTCGGGATCAGCAGGGTGATAAAATAGTACATGTTGAGGTAGAAGCTGGCCGCAATAAAAAGCGCGACATAATCGGATCTGGCCAGAGAGAAGATTACATTCGTGAGAACACACACCAGAAGGACGAGAAAATGTATTCCCTGAGGGCCTCTTTGTGTCATCAGGTCAGTACGGTTTTTCCGAACGGCCGCCAGTTCATCCCTGATAATCTGGTTTAAGGGAATATCGTTACGGGTTCCTGATAAAATTGTGTCAGCAGACAACTGTGTCACCGTGTCGATATGAGATTCACTACTTTTGGTTGTACGAGCATTAAACGTAGTGAAATTTTTGGTAATTTTTCCGGGTCATTTATGGGTAGGGTTCCTGTACTGCAAAACCTGCACGCGAATCCCGGGTAATCATCTCACGTTTCGGATAAATCCCGGGTGCCCAAAATCCTGTCATCGTATACATCGATGAGAAGTGTATGTACTGGCCCTCAGCTGCGATGCTGCATTGCTCACCGTAAAAAAAGCAGGAATTGCGCGCAATAGTGTCTGGGCGGCAAACGATTTTGGCGCGACAGGATGCGAGCTGCCATGAAAAAGTGTTGGGGATTAATCATTCCCCTTCATCGTGTGAATTTTTATGATCCCGTCGCAGGACTTGCAGGCATAATACTCATCCTTCCAGCAGGCATCGCACGCCCAGCGCCCGCAGAGAGCGCACTGGCGGAGCTCAGAGACCGGGTGGGGCGTATTGCAGAGATCGCATACGTACTTGGCGAAGCTGTGGGGATCCTTTTCGGGAGGCTCCCCCTGCTTTCGCATCACCGTAATCTCTTTTTTCAGCTCACGGAAGAGATCGGGGGAATCCTTACTTTTTAGCGCTTCCTTTCTGGGCCAGTTCTTTTTCCACAGTGTCAAGCCGAGCCTCCAGGTTCGCAAGTGAATTCTGCATACCGGCTTCGAATTTCTTCAGGTCACCAAGCCGGGCCTCATCCTGTTCGAGTTCTTTGTAGTTCTTCTCCTTAAACTTCTGGAGTTTTGGCTGGTTCACCAGCTGCCATTCCTCGACAAGGCTCTGGAACCTGCGGTCAAGATACTCATCCACCCGGCTCTCGACCGGGCGTGTCAGGGAAATATCGCCCTTTGCCCCCCGGAAGAAATAGTAGATCATTAAGATGATGGCTGCGAGGATGATGAAGATAAGAATGAATTCCAGTAACTCCATATCAGACCCTCTCCTTAAGTCTTCGTGCACGGTTTTCCAGTTCGGTCAGTTTACCCGATGCGGCATGCCCAAACGCTTTCAGGCGCGGGATCTCCTGCCCGATCGCATCCAGCCGGCTGGTGAAATCATCAATATCACTCCCGCGGGAAAGATTCCATTCCTCAACAACAAATTTCATCCGCCGGTCAACGTAGGCGTTTAAGTAATTTTTCATGCCGATCATACCGACTTCTCCAGGGATGAAACAAGGTCATTGAGGCTCTCCACGCGCTTTTCCAGTACCATCTTTTCGGCAAACAGGGTGCTGATCTCGCCACTCACATGTGCGAGCCTGCTCTCCAGCTTGAAAAGGTCGGTATCCGTCAGGAGATCCCATTCCTCAATAATGGATGCAAAGCTGGTATCAAAATACGCGTCCAGTGATTTATCCAGTGTTGGAAGTTTTGATTCGATTGTCGCAGGGAGTTCTGAAAACTGGTTCCAGAAACTCTGGTCGGTCTGGTTCTGGTTTACAACAGGGAACATTTACTTCACCTTTATCTCCTCGTGCTGGATCTTGCCCATCAGGTTGTCCAGTTTTCTGACTTGGACAAAATTTTCAAGCCGGCTCAACCGTGTCTCAATCAGCTTCTCCTTTGCAAAGATACTGGTCTCAAGAAGCGTGTTCTCATCTTCCACCCCTCTGATCTCGGCAGTCTGTTCCAGAGAGAGCCGTGTAAACGGGAATGATTTTAATTCCCCATGTTGTTGGAGGAGCCGGAGTTTGTCTTTTTCCAGTTCCAGCTCGATCGTACGGTTCGCAGTCTTCATGATGCGCATCTCGCGGATTATGAGGAAGAGGATGAAGAGACCAAGAATTGCCAGTGCTGCGATGAGTACGGTTTCGGTAACCAGCGGCGGTGATACCATGATTGGATCCGTCGCCATATTATCTCCCCCCTGCCTTACTATGCATCATCGCGTTCATGTACACGTCCTCCCGGTCAGAGTTCGTCCTTTCCCTTCAGGCCCTTTTTCACACGTTCTGACGTCTCGCCCGCGATCCTGCCCATACTGTCTGCGGCCTTCTTTACTGTCGCCGTTGCCGTTTCACCGGTCTTTGCTGCACCGGTCTTTACATCACCGGCACTTTTCCTGAACTGGCCATCGAGCTTTTTTACTCCTTGGGAAAATGACTTATTTGCATCATCGGCGGCTTTCTTCACTTTTTCCCCGAGCGGGGGGGTCTTTCTGACCGTGACCTCGCTGCCGTCTTTGAGGCCGAGGGTTTGTAAGTCCTCCGCACTGACGCGGATTTCTCCTGCATCAACCATCCTGTCGGCAATCACGGTCACGGTAACAGTTTTTTTAGATGTTTCGTTGATGAGATCTACAGGGTCTCCGTTGATGATTTTCAGCTCCGTGAGCCGGGACTCGTGCAGGCGTACCCGTCCATGGCTTGGAAAAGCACGTTCTTTTATTGTGAATCGCAATCCATCCATACTGCTACATGACGCCTGATTTTTTTATATATGTTTATGGTACCTTCTATTTTTTGAGACAAAAAATGAATTAACCGTGCATATATACCGGTTAAGGAAAATTGTGAGGGGTTGTACACCTCTAAAAGAACGGCTCTGTAGAAAACATCTTCTTTTACTAACGTTCTCGGGGGCTTCGCCCCCGCCACTGTGGCAACCCCCTTTGCGATATCCGTCGAAAACCGTTTCAGCATTATCCCCTTTTACCGATGTTTGATTAAGAATTTCTACAGAGCCAAAAGAACGTGGATTATAGTCAGAATGACGTTCATGCACGTTCGATGAAAACAACCAAGAGGCCAATGGCCTCATGGTGTTTGTATGAATATCCCCAGAGGGATTTTCATGCTGTGCGGAATGATGCACCAGTAAACAGCCGGGAAAGATCAAACGGGAAAGGGTAACCCTGCGCATTGCAAGGACATGAAAATGGTTATGTGATGGTGATTGTTTCCATCGGACTGGTTATAATGCTGGTATAATAATTTGGGGTAATGTATGTGGGGGAGTATGTATAGGACGGCTCAAATGCAGCGATCCACGGGGCAA
This sequence comes from Methanoregula sp., assembly GCA_026394635.1. Classification (GTDB taxonomy): domain Archaea; phylum Halobacteriota; class Methanomicrobia; order Methanomicrobiales; family Methanospirillaceae; genus MVRE01. Next base: position 7,419 of record JAPKXV010000428.1, read on the forward strand.
TTCCCCGCATGTTGTTGCGCGAGAGCACCAGTTGCTGGTTGTAGATGAACTTCAGGTCATCATTGTCGGTCCGGCCGATTGCGGCATTCAGGTCTGCGATATGCAGGTCCTCACTCGTGGCACTGGCTTTCAGTGCGTTCACGGGCGAACTGCCCTCGCCGGTCACTTTGTCGTAGATCTCCTGCAGTTTCTTGTTATTAAATGTCCCCAGGGCCTGCAGTTCCGGATTCGGAAGGCCGTACCGTTCCAGAATGACATTATCCACACTCATTGATCTATTTGCCGCCTGTGCCATCTGGTTGAACAGCGGGATTGTCTGGTATCTTTGTGTGAAGAACAGGTAGATGTCACGCTGGACTTTCTCTGCTTCCTGCAGGTAGATGATATCCGCTGTTTCAGTCTCGTTCAGTGGCGCCTTCTTTAAGGAAAGGAAGTGCAGCCTGATGGTATTTTCATCGGGAATGGTAATTATTATACTTGGTGTGGTCACCGGTGTTGCCTGGGTTTGTGAGGCCTGGGTCGGGCCATTTGAACGAGAACAGCCAGCGGAGATAGCAAGAGTAATAACAACAAGAGTCAGCAGAATTACTAAAATAGTTTTTTTTGGCATAGCAATCCATATTATTTCAGCTTTAATAATGCACCATTATGTTCTGTTTTTTGAGACAACCCATGGAAATAAACCATTCATATATTTCCTTTCAGAAGATAGGGATTCGTTGTATCTCTCTAAAACCGTGAATTAACGTCAGAATGACGTTCATGCACGTTCGATGAAAACAACCGGGAGGCCAATGGCCTCATAGTGTTTGTATGAATATCCCCCGTGGGATTTTCATGCCGAATGTTCACTGCATGTTCATGCCAAAAAAGTAAGAAGAGGATACGAGTGAGAGAGATGGTAGAGAACCACAAAAAAAACAGGTGAAATTATGGCAACTACAGCGTATTTAGTTAAGAACTTAGGCATATTGAGTGTCGCAAAGTTTGGAGCAATTGTTGGTTTGATTTATGGAATTGTTATGGGACTTGTCATGGCCGTGACTGTTGGGGCAATGTCAGGTACAATTGGCGGTGCAATTGCGGCGGCCATCGGGACGTTCATTGCTGTTGCTATCGCGGGTGTAATTGGCGGGTTCATCACCGGTGCAATAGTTGCATTCATCTACAACTTCGCACTCGGGACAATCGGTGGAATCGAAGTAGATCTCGAAGTCCAGAATTCCGGTCATTAGGGATCTTATTCTCTAAATTAGGTTGTATACAGAGCCGTTCGAGGAACTGGTGAATTAAAATTCCGTATTGGGCTTCACCAGTTCAATTGCCTTAAAAAAGAAGTGCACTGAGGATTTCCCCCACCTGCAGGGAATAATTCTTTGTCCCGATTCCACCGGGATAATTATCTTGAGGTGAAATGAGCCCGCAGCCGGGAAAAACAGAACAAAAACGGGAAAATTTCCCGTTCTTTGGGGAATCCTCCCGATAGAAAAATCCCAGGTACCGCTGGATATCATTGCGGGGATTACCCTTGCAGCACTTGCAATTCCCGAAGTGCTGGGGTACGCAAAAATTGCATGTATTCCGGTTGTAGCCGGCCTCTATACTATCCTGATTCCTGTGGCAATATTTGCCATCTTCGGGTCTTCACGCCACCTCGTGGTAGGTGCAGATTCTGCTACCGCGGCGATCCTTGCAACTACGCTTGTGACCATGGCCCTGCCCGACTCTCCCCCCGGTACATGCCATTTTTGTCACGTCCATCACCGGGCGTGCGCCAACCCGTTCATCCGAACCAGGACCCTGTCCTGTGTCCCCATCCCCAGGAAAAATAAAAAAAATAGTTATGCCGATACTGCAATGAGAGCTTCATCCTTTTTTATGAGGAGTCCGGCAATGATACTGATAATACCGTAAATCACGCCGAAAATCCCGATAAGGATGACGAGGAGTAGCGCACCCTTTGTCGGGAATGGCACTACTGCGATAAGCAAGCCGAAGATCATCGCGATTACGCCAGAAATCCAGAGAAGGATGCGGTGCGGTGCATCCTTAAGGGCTGCAGCAAAGATCACATCGGCAATCCCGGCCAGGATCAGCCAGAGTGCAACGAGGAATGCCATCAGAACGATGAGCCAGATCGGTGAGACAAAGATGAGGATTGCAATGATAGCCCCGATGACCGAAAGGAGAAAAACACTCCACCGGTGGAGGGGCGGATGCTCAGAAGAGATGCTGATACCACCCATGATGATACTGATTACAAGCAGGAAGATCCCCACCAGGTAAGCGATTACCCATTCCATATTGACCGGAACGACGAAACAGAGGATCCCGATGATTAGTGCAAAGACTCCTCTGACGAGGAGCCCGCCTTTGGTAATAATTTCCATTTCCATGTTTTCACCTTAGGGGAAGCTGAGGGTACCACCATGCGGGGGCATAGTGCTCCCGCGATAACTCTGGCCCCGCTTTCGAAAATTGACAGGATCGCCCGGGATTCTCACCCGATCCCCTGAATCTTTCCTTTCTGTTCCATTTATATAAAAATTTGTAGTGGTTTCACCCTATGAATCATTTTTTAGAAATATCAGAAAGGTTTATCGTTTGTTTACCCCTTTGCTCAAATACCGACCCTTGATCATCCGATCACCGGTCAGATTGGTGATAATGTGGTATTCCTTCCAAACTTGCGGTACATGATGGTTATCTACCGTGGCCACTGGAGACCGATTGCAATCTCGCAGATCTTTGCACTTCTCTATGTCGCGTTTATGATCTTTATCCCAATGCAGGTAATGATCATCATCAACAATTACAAGGATATCGATGCGGCGATACAAAACGCGGTGTTAATAGGCCTCTTTGCAGTCCTCACCGGTATATTCTGTATGGCGAACATCGTCTATGCGGTCCGGATCGCAGAAGCAACCGGAGATTATATACGAAACGCAATTTTTGCCCGTATCCAGAGCTTCTCGTTCGGGAACCTCGACCGCTCCGCGACCGGTGAGCTGCTGACCCGGCTTACAAGTGACGTCTACCAGATCAACATCGGCGTCCATCTGTCACTCCGAAGCCTGTTAATGGCCCCCTTTGCCATCATTGTCTCTCTCATCCTTGTGGGGATCACGAGCCCCGAACTGCTCTGGATCCTCATTGTCGTCCTCATCCTCTCGAGCGCGACATTTGGCGCTGCTATGTACGTGATGCAGAAGCAGTTCCAGGCCCGGCAGGCGAAGTATGATCTGGTCCAAAACAATCTCCAGGAGGACATGGCTGGGATCCGGGGGGTCAAGGCTTTTGTCCGGCAGGAATACGAGATTGCAAAATA
>JAPKXV010000138.1 GCA_026394635.1 Methanoregula sp.
GCAAACCAGTGCCAGCAGGATGAGGGGATGTAAGATATACAAGCCAATTGCGATGATGGCAAGTCCTGCAAAAAACAGGGATGGTGTACAAAGATACATGAACAACCGCAGGGGATAGAAAAACCGTGTAAAAGGGCGGTTCTTTCCAAGGAGATCCAGGTTTGCCAAGGTTGCCTCAATCAGCCGCTTGGCTCTCCGAATTTTCTGGCGATACTGGATACCGAAACTTGAAGGGATGTCCTCAAATACAATTGCCCTCCGTTCATATACCGCCCGATAGCCTGTCCGTATAGCCTCAAACGCTGTGTTAGCATCATCAGATCCCCGTTTGTCATCGATCCTTCGGATTAGATTCGTGCGGAATGCCACGAGAGCACCGTTGAAATTATAGGTAGAGTCAATTGTGCTTTCCCAGTCACACATACGACCGTAATATGAACGGTAGGCACCCTCGAGTTTTGTCGTATTATTCTCATTTGTATGGGGTCTGAGTTCCCCGGTTACAGCGGCAATGGTTGGATCGCTTGTGAGTCTCCCGATAAGGTAATTCAGAGCATCCGGTTCAAAAAAAACATCTGCATCCGTTGTCACAATGATCGGATAACGTGCAAGTTTTATCGCAGAGTTATACGAGCGGTTGGTTCCCAGTCTCTCAGTATTTGCAATTATCCGGAATGCCAGTCCTGATTGTTCCAGACAGGTCTTCACACATGAAAGGGTATTATCGCTAGAACAATCGTCAATGAAAATAATTTCACAGCATTCCCGGGGATAATGGCTTTGAACCAGATTTGCAACTCTTTCCTCAACCACGCGTTCTTCATTATAAGCTGACATGATAATACTAATATGCGGATACTCTTTGGGAAAACTTACTGCACTGGTTTTTTTCCCAAATAATATACCGAATAAATAAATGAAATAGGGAACGAGTGCGACAAGAAGAAGTACAAAGCCGATTTTCAGAAACATTCCCATAGAGTTTTTCCGGAACGAATTTATACGTTAGCTTTAACAACCAATGCACCGTTTTCTCTTTAACCGGTTGGACCCCCAACCCGTAAAATCTACGTTACAGGTTAGTAATCCTTCCTGAAAGACAATATTTATTGATTTTTAATTGAAATAGGTGAAATAGTATGAGTGATTCTTTCCGCGTGCTGGGAATCCACGACAATCACAATGCGTCAGTCTGTTTACTGGAAGATGGTAGGGTTCTATTCAGTCTCCAAGAGGAGCGTGTGAACGGGATTAAAAACTACAACGGGTTCCCAAAGAATGCATTGTTTCGGGCGCTGGAATGGCGTAATATCGGGCTTGACGATATCGATATTTTTGCCTTTGGAACCCTCCACAACCCAGCATGGAAGGACAGCCGGGCAACAAAGGAGCAGTATGCGTCACCCGTGTGGAAGAAATATTGTGCGGATTTTTTCAAGGCTTCGCCGCTCTTTCGAATTTTCAAATCCGTCAAAGCACGACAGCGACAGGAATTTCTAGCGGAACAAGGAATTCAGAAAAGCAAGACCCGGTTTTATCATCACCACACGGCGCATGCAGCATCCGCACTATATTGCAGTGGATTTTCCAATAAACGGACACTGATTCTCACGTTGGACGGGGGAGGGGATGCCATGTGCGCCGGGGTGTTTATCAGCGAGAACGGGAGCCTAACCCAAGTTGCAAAAACTCCTGAAGGAAACTCAGTCGGGAATATCTACGCAGTGTCCACTTTTTATATGGGGATGACACCCCTCGAACATGAATACAAACTCATGGGAATGGCTCCTTACTCCCAGGAAAAATACTTCTCCGGGATTGCCGTGTCCCTTGATGGGCTGCTTGCTGTGGACGGCATGAAATTCAGGAGGTCGACAATTGCAACGACGGCAAATTCCACGAATTATCTTGAAAAGATTTGCCGCAGGCAGCGGTTCGATGCTGTGTGTGGTGCGTTACAGGATTTTACCGAACGCCTTGTGGTAAAATGGGTGAAAAATGCCATTCAAAAAACCGGCATCCACTGTCTCTGCCTTTCCGGGGGTGTCTTCATGAATGTAAAATTAAATAAACTCATTGCAGAGCTCCCTGAAGTTGAAAACCTGTATATCATGCCCTCCTGTGGGGATGAAAGCAATGCGATAGGTGCATCGTTCCTTGCTTATAATGAATGTTGCACAAATCAGGGAGCGATGATGAAGCCGCAGCCCCTTTCTGATCTCTATCTCGGAGAGTCATTTGATGCTTCGGTAATCAAAGACGAGATATCCAAAGCGGGTTTCGAGTATGAAACAGATGCAAATATCAATAAATATATCGCGGAGATGCTTGCAGAAAACAAGATTGTAGCACGATGTTCAGGGCGGTCAGAATGGGGCGCTCGGGCGCTCGGGAACCGGTCCATCCTCGCAAATCCCGCGTCATTTGAGACCGTGCAGAAGATTAATGATGCGATAAAGATGCGGGATTTTTGGATGCCGTTTGCCGGGACTGTCCCAGAACATGAGATGGATAACTATCTTGTGAACCCTAAAAAGATCCCGTCACCTTACATGATGCTGGCATTTGATACAACAGCAAAACGCGATACTATTCGGGCTGCAACACATCCTAAAGATAAGACTATCCGGCCCCAGATCCTCATAAGAAACCAGAATACGGATTATTATTCGCTCATAGAAAACTTTTCAAAACTCACAGGAACAGGTTGCGTCCTGAATACCTCGTTCAACCTGCATGGTTCCCCGATGGTCTATCATCCCCGTGAAGCATTAACCACTCTCAAAAACAGTGATCTGATTATATTGGTAATGGATAATTTTATCGTAACCAAAGATGCTTGACAAGGGAAGAAGAAATCCGGTTCTGGGATTCTGGATCAATAGTTAAAGGGTCCGATAATCGAAGAGTTTCCGGATTTTCGGATCTTTGTAAAATGTTCCTTTTATATCTATAAACAATATATCCGATTTTGCAATACGCCACAATTTGCCGTTTACCCCATTCAGGAACTGGGCGTGAGGAACAGCAAGGATAAAGCAGTCGACGGTTCTTTCAAAAGTATCCAGAGGAACAACACCGAGTTGTGAAATTTGTTTGGGGGAAAGAAGGGGATCATACCCGTACACGGTTATGTCATGCTCTTTGAGGTTTTTTATCAGTTCGACAACAGGATTATCCCGGGTATCTGCAACGTTTTCTTTGTAGGTCAATCCAAGAATGACAATTTCCGCACGTGCTGGATTTTTCCCACGGGCTTTCAGATTACTTATAATTATATCTGTGATAAACCGGGTCATATGGTCATTTGTTGCTCTGCCGGCAAGGATCATGTTGGGCATGTACCCGGATTTCTTTGCTGTATAGGCAAGGAAGTATGGTACGGTGGGTATACAGTGACCGCCAACGATTCCCGGAGTGTACCGGTGAAAATTCCATTTTGTCTCGGCAGCCTCAAGAACATCTTTGGTATTAATGCCAAGTTTGTTGAAGATATACGATAGTTCATTGATAAGAGCAATATTAACGTCCCGCTGGATATTCTCGACTACCCTTGCGGCCTCAGCAGTACGGCTATCCTTTGCCAGATATACTGTCGTAATCAGACTGTAGAGAGCAGCCATATCGTCAGTTGTTTCCTTGTCCATCCCAGCAATAATTTTGGTGGTTTTCGACAGGATATGCACATCATCACCCGGATTGATACGCTCAGGAGAATAACCGATTTTAAAATCACTACCGCAGGTATAGCCGGACTCCTTCTCGAGGATCGGTCGTAAGATGTCTTCAGTGACACCAGGATAGACAGTAGATTCAAGAATTATCACAGCACCTTTTTTCATCTGTTTTCCAACTATTGCAGCTGCGGCACGAATATAGGAAAGATCGGGTTCATTGTCCTTTGTCAGAAGAGTCGGAACACAGATCATCACAAAATCTGCTGTGCTGATCAGGGTTGGATCGGAAGTCACACGGACGTTTGTTGGAATATTAGCGAGTTTCTGGATTTTTTGTTTATCGATATCAAATCCCAATGTAGGTATATGGTTGGAAAATGCTTCGGCAAGAGGATATCCAATATACCCCAGCCCGACAATACATACAGTTTTATCGGTAATTGATGACTGTTCCACGGTGTTGTCTCCTTATTATTTTTCCAGTTATAAA
>JAPKXV010000412.1 GCA_026394635.1 Methanoregula sp.
AAAAACCCCATTTTTAGATGAAGTCTCAATCAAAACTTCGTCGTGAATAAGTGAGTTGAATTCACATTTCATGCAGTTAATCGAAATCCTCTCAAGTAATATCGGCTCTGGTGGAATCCTCATGTTCATCCGCTGTCTTTGAGGAATGAGAAATAAGCCATCGGTGAATATTTTGGCAGGTCCACCTGCCCCACCTTTTATCCGGGGAGCTGATGTTTTACTATACATAGCGACAAAAGTTTTTAGTTTTTGTCAGACATCATATCAGCCCAACTTGCGGAATAAACACACAAAAAAATCCCTCAAACTGTGGGTCATACGTGAAAAATTACGATGCCAGGGAGAGCATCTTCCATTTTTTGAGACAAAAAATGGAAATAGACCGCTCATATATATCCTTGCAGAAGACAGTGAGTGGTTGTTCATTTCTATATAAACGTAAATTTAAGTCAGAATCGTTCATGCACGTTTGATGAAAATGTTCACTGCATTTTCATGCCAAAAAGTGGGGAGAGAAAATGAGGTGGGGGACTATGGAAGAAAAAATGAATGCATCTTCCAGCCGTGGGGAAGTTGTCGACCGGATTCTTGATGCGGGGCTCGTCATTGACAAATTTTTAGCATTTCACCAGAGCCAATAAAGGTGGCTGTATATGATGTTCATACTTCTCCAACCCGGGATTTACCCGAGAAGTAACCTGTTATGATACGGTCACCAGGTGCGGGAAAAATCATAATTGCGGTTGTCCTCCTCATAGTGATCAGTGTAACCCCTCTTGCAGCCGCGGCAAATAACGACAATTCTTTGAGCGTGGTGATAAAAGATGGGAAAACCGGAGAACCGCTAAATGGTGCGGTCATGTATCTCGATGGCGGTTTTAAAGGCACAACACCTGCACAGGAAGGTGCCGGGGCGCTGCAATTATACGATATCAAACCCGGAACCCATACCCTGCGGATCACCGGAACCGGGTACAGGGACTCAATAGTAAAATTTGAATTTCCCTCTGAAAATAATGTGGACGTGATGATGATGAAGGGATCCCTTTTTTCCTTAAATAACAATGGCCCTTCTGCGGGCGGGATCAATGTCATTTTTATTCCGTCAGCAACAACATTCAGCTGTTCTGAGAATAAAAAAATGTCTGACCCAACGTACATCACCAACCAAAGCCGTTTCAAAGAAGATGTGGTTCAAGTAATCAATCGCACGTACCTGAATCTTGACCGGATCACTACCTCTTCAGTCGGACTGCCGGACAATTATCAAAACTCGTTCAATTTTTATTATTATTATAACCCGGCAGAGCCCGCTGACGCATTTTCCGGGTGTGCCGGAACGGTACCGGCTGCCTACTGGGACGAAGTCACATTCGGGGATATCACGGTCATCCTTTACCCCACCTATTATGGGAGATACACAAACGCCTCCTGCCAGCCAGCCGGGTGCTATAAATCTCAGGGCCCGGGAAGAAGACTGATGAAAGCACCCTCGGATAAAGAGTTATTGTTTGTTCATGAGACCGGCCATGCTGTGTTCGGGCTTGTCGATACCTACTGTGGGAATACCTATTATTACCAGAACTCTCCGTATCCGAATGTCTGGACATCGCCTGATTCCTGCATGGCTGATGCACAGGCGGATAACCGCGATCCTGCAGGTTGCAGGCAGATCGAACAGAAGTCTTCAGATTCCTGCTCCCGGCAGTTCTGGCGTTATGACCCCGATCCCGATATCATGGCAAACGCGAATTCCGGAACATTCGGAACGGCAGCAACACAGCGCATCAGGAACATCCTGGCGCAAACCACGGGTGGGTTGCCGTGACCTGGAAAATTCTTGTCTGCCTGATCACATGCCTTGCTGTCCTTTGTTTAGTAACGGGAGTGCATGCGGAACCACTCCCGGACTATGAAAAAATTGTTGTAATCCAGCTGGATTATCATGATGGTGCCTACACAGAGGTGGCGCAGCACGTTCGCTACGGACAGCCCCTGCATCTCGAAATTCTGTCAGGAAACCAGAAAGGCGTAATTCTGGACAAGGATCTGAAGGTGATGAAGACCTTCTATTTCATGGAGCCGGGACCTGCAACAGGTGATATGATCGAGCCGGTGGGGGGGGCTGTCGTTCCTTTGCAGGGATATAGGGAGACGTCTGCCTCTCCTGAAATGTTCATTACCCTTCCGTACCTGCAGAATATGCAGACGTTCAATATATACGATGCACAGGGTACTACGCTTCTTTTTTCCATTGATCTTACTCCGTCATCAAGCGCATTCTGCATGGATTTTCCCAACGATCCGGATTGCATCTGCTGCAATCCAACATCAGGACCCTCACAAACCGGCGCAACGACGGCTTTATTGTACCTCGCGATATTTGCTGTTGCACTGGCGGTTCTGGCTATACTCCCCATTGCCATTAACCTGAGGAAGACCAGCCCCGATATCCTAAAAAAACAGACAATCCTTATTGTGGATGATGATCCCGGTATCGTGGAGCTGTTTAGCGAGCTCCTTGAAAGGCAGGGATACCGGAGTATAACGGCTTTGGGCGGGGGGGAATGTCTTGATATCCTTACCCAAAAAAAGGATCTTCCCGATCTCATTCTTCTTGATATCATGATGCAGCCGATGGACGGGTGGGAAACCCTTGAACACATCAAATCCGGTGCTGATACAAAGGAAATTCCGGTACTGATGCTCACGGGAAAGCAGCTCACCGCTGCCGAGGCAAAGCAATACCATATCTGCATCGAGGATTACATCATGAAACCGGTCGATAAGAACCAGCTCTATGCGGCAATTGAGCATAGCCTGAACCGGAAGCAAAATATTTACCGGAACATTGTGCTTGCAAAAAAGGCAGGCATTGATCAGGATACGTACTGTGAATACGCAAACCTATCAAAGCGCGTCGATGTAAATAAAAAACTGATCGGGCTTTTGCAGAAATCCTACGGGATGCCTGAGCCCGGGAAACATGGCACGGGTGATGCCCTTGATATTATCGAACAGATGATCATGAATACCCGGTCCCACGAAGACCGTCTTGAACATTTACAGCGCGAGATTTTTTCCGCGTTTACCGCAAAAGGTTATCCCGTACCAATCTGGTAATAGGGGCACATAACGAGTTTTTTGCTGAAAATATAAGAATTCGTCATAATAATGCCAATCAATAAAAAGATCAGACCAGATAACAAATCCAAACATGGTTATCTACGAAATCTTTAAAAATGGGTGACCGTCCAGCCTCTTTAAAAACCCGCTATCATCACCGATATCTGGAGAGCCCTTCAAGATTCCCGGTCATAATTGCTGACCGCAGCGTCTGTTGGGCGGTAAACCAGTGGTGCCCGTAGACCACAAGGTCTATGTCGGAGTTCTCGTTTTCAAGCCCGCAGAGCAGGGAGCCGGGCAGCCAATAAAGCCGGGAAGGGACGTTGAGAATCCCGGCAAGGTGCTATACCCGCGGGTGGCGGCCGAAGGTTGTCGGATCTGGGGTGATCCCTTACCTTTTATTAAGGAAGGAGGGAGAACCTCATGGCATGCACACTGCCCGTTATTTTTCTGGACAGGCACTTTAAAAAAGGGGAATAAAAAATAAAATAAAGCATGCTATTTTTTCCGTGCGCTCCGCGCCAGCAGGATGAGGGAAATAAGCCCGCAGATGAACAGTGGTCCGGGCGCCGGTGATTGTGTTACCGCCGCATTTTGACCTGCTTCTGAAGTGGATGTCTGAACTGGTGCCGGCGTGGATGCCAGAACTGGTGCCGGAGATGATCCCTGCGCCACGATCACCGCCCATATGCTGAACCGGTTGGTTGACGCAGTAAGCGTCATCGCATTTTTATCAACGGTGGTCGGAAGCAATGTCCAGTGCCCCTCACCGCGGTCGTACCGCCCGAGCACGAGCTTCGATGCGTCGCTGTTAGCGGCATCGAGATCCGGTTTGTTGTATCTGACCGTCACCGTTGCGTCCTTTGCAAGGAGCCCGGAGAGACCATCGACGGAAAACGCAGTCGATCCGGCGTGTGCGCCAGCCGGGAGATCCGGCAGTGTAACGGTATAGGGTTTCACCGTCACGGTGGTTTCCGCGATCACCGCACCCTGCGGGAAGATGATCCTGACCGTACCTTCAGGCACCTCAAGGGTTGCCGGGCTGTCGGGAGTGACTCTCACGCTCGATTCCTGGAACGGGGGAATGTAGGCGTCCTTTACCGTCACGCTGGTAGTCCTGCTGTCAAGGACTGCACCGGATCCCAGCAGTATATCGGATTTGACGGTATAGGTCCCGACGGCGAGCGGACTGCTGACCCGTGTAGTAAACCTGACCGACTGACCGGGGATCATGGCGTTTGACATGGGATCGGCTTTTGCCGTTGCCACGGTTTTCCCTGCAGGGTCAGTCACGGTTATCTGGTTTACAACCCCGTAGTAATGGTGGTTGCCGGTATTTTTGAGCGTGCTTGAAACCGTGATCGGTTTTCCCGCTACAATATCACCGACACCCATTTCCGTGATGGTCCCGGTCTCAATTTGTTTTGTGTTCTGGACGGTGAGCAACACCGGCACGATAATGGCGGTTGCAAAGGCGGTCTGCCCGCCCCCTGTTGCGGCAGAGTGGATGTGGATGAGCGCGTACCGCCCCCCATCACCGACATTCAGCGGCACCCTGATGATCGCGTTGAATGCCTTGCGCTGCCCGGGATCAATATGGATGACGGGGGATTCCACGGTCACAAAAGGACGGGCGGAATAGGCACCCGTATCGTCTGCTGCCGTGAGCGGGGTGTACGAACCCCCGTCCACTGACTGCCCGAACCCGAGCACATCAACCGCATAATCGGACGCGGAATCCGTCGGGTTGATGGAGACTGCCATCGGGAACAGGTACGTCGTGTCGGGCACAACATCGAGCATGATCTTGGCGCCTTCCACTTTTAATGCTGCGGCAGGCTGGGTGGCACAGGCAGCGATACAAAGGAGCACAAGCGCAAGAACCGGGAACCGGAACTTTTTTTGATAACCAAGTGACATACGAAATAACCTCTTATTGAATGCGGGATACCAGAACGCCATCAGGAAGGAAAAAAGTGCTGAAGATAGTGTTCAACACTGCCGTATCTGACGATACCTCCTCAGGGTACGCTGCCAATGAAGGTAACCAAGATGTTGTATATACCCGACTGATCAGCCACGCCAATTGCCTGTCTTTGGTACACTCTTTGGGTAAACGATCCTGCTGTTGTCGTATTCTGCAGGAAGTTTGCGTAATCACTAGTGAGCGATGTGAAGGTCGAGTTGTCCTTGCTCAGCTGGAACGGAGTGGTCAGGTTCGAAGAGAGTGTACGGTTCATAAACCCCTTCTGTGACACTCTTGCATCCGATGCATCTACGTGCCAATTGGTCGATGACGTGTT
>JAPKXV010000001.1 GCA_026394635.1 Methanoregula sp.
CGAACGCGATTCGGTTCTTTTAAATGAAGTACAGTATGCTTGGCCACTCCTCGCTGGTTTGATGTGGGTTGCGGCGCAATCCAGCGGGCGACTCAATGTTCTGGACTTTGGCGGATCACTGGGCAGCACATATTACCAGAACCGTGCCTTTTTACGAAATCTTCCGGAAGTCCAATGGAATATTATTGATCAGCCTGCATATGTTAAGGTGGGAAAAGAATATTTTGAAGATGAAGTTCTGAAATTTTTCCCGGATATTGAAAATTGCCTGTCTGAAACGAAGCCTAATGTAATTCTTCTTAGTAGTGTTCTGCAATATCTGGAGAATCCCTATGAAATTTTAAATAAACTGCTGAATCTGCCCATTGATTATGTTATTATTGATAAGACCCCGTTCTGGGATGGTTCCACCGACCGGTTGTGTGTGCAGAAAGTGCCCCCTTCGATTTATCCGGCCAGTTATCCCAGTTGGATCTTTGCAAAGGGGAAATTCTTGCATCAGATTGCAAAAAAAGACTATGAAGTTATTGTAGATTTCGAGAACTTTGACCACCTATCAGGGCCGGTGGAATTTACCTATCGTGGAATGATTCTCTCCCGAAAAAGAGATGTAAAAAAATGATTTGGTGGAGATAGGATAAACCATGAGACAAAGATTGAATTCATTTATCCAGCAACAGGGATTTACTCCCGGCCTTCTTGGCCTCTTCATCAATCCTTTCTATTTCGCGCGAAAAGGATTGCACCAGCATATCGCTGCACTTGCTCCTCACATCAAGGGACGGGTGTTGGACGTAGGTTGTGGCTCAAAACCATACCGATCTCTTTTTCCCGCATCAGAATATATTGGCATGGAGATATCGGGCGGAAACCCGAATGCGGATTGCTATTATGACGGAAACCATTTTCCGTTTCAGGATGGTGAATTCGATTCGGTGCTGACCAGCGAGGTGCTGGAGCATGTCTTCAACCCGGAAATATTTCTATCAGAAGTAAATCGAGTGGTAAAGGCGGGGGGCGTTGTGCTCCTGACCGTTCCGTTCGTCTGGGATGAGCATGAACAACCCTACGATTACGCACGGTACTCATCCTTCGGCTTACGACATCTTCTTGAACAGAATGGCTTTATCATCCTTGAGCATCGCAAGAGTATAAATGATATCCGAGTCATCTTCCAGATGATGAATGCATATATCTACAAAAAAACAATAAAAGGGAATTTTTACCTGAATACAATAATAACACTTGTCCTGATGGCGCCCTTTAACATATTAGGGGAGATCTTGGGATGGATCTTGCCAGGAAATAATGATCTGTACCTTGATAACATCGTTCTTGCACGAAAAGATCGACAGGTAAAACCTCTTGACGAAGGAGCATAATATATGAACACGTTCGCTCGAAAACGCGTCCTCATCACCGGCGGACTCGGCTTTATTGGATCTAACTTATCCCGTCGCCTCTTGGACCATAGTGCCGAAGTCACGCTGGTTGACAGCCTGATCCCGGAATATGGCGGCAATCTCTTCAACATTGATGGCATAGAGAACCGGTTGCGTGTAAACATCTCGGATGTGCGTGACGAGCACAGCATGCGCTACCTGGTACAGGGACAGGATTATATCTTCAATCTTGCCGGACAGACCAGTCATCTCGATTCCATGCAGGATCCGTTCACGGACCTGGAAATCAATTCCCGTGCCCAGCTCTCCATTCTGGAGGCGTGCCGAAAATATAATCCCACGGTCAAAATTGTTTTTGCCAGCACTCGTCAGATCTATGGTAAACCCGATTATTTGCCAGTCGATGAAAAACATCCCATCCGCCCGGTGGATGTCAATGGCATCAACAAGCTGGCTGGAGAATGGTACCATATTCTGTATAACAACGTATACGGCATCCGTGCCTGTGCGTTGCGCTTGACCAACACGTATGGTCCGGGCATGCGGATCAAGGATGCGCGCCAGACATTTTTGGGCATCTGGATCAAATTACTTCTTGAAGGCAAACCCTTTGAAATATGGGAAGGACAGCAACTACGGGATTTTAACTACGTAGATGATGCAGTAGATGCATTTCTCATCGCAGC
>JAPKXV010000223.1 GCA_026394635.1 Methanoregula sp.
ATCTCCTCTATCCCGGGCTTTGGCTGGAACGCGAGGTCAACCAGAGGGCCATGGATCTTGGTATTATATTGCTCCTGATCTGATCGTATTCCTTTAAAGAGGGTAGAGAGCCCGAACTTCTTAAAGGGCGCCATCCGTGACTGTGTGTCTGAAAGGACATCCCCTTCAAAATCGAGATCCTTAAAGCCTGAATTTGAAAATTCGCGGTGCCAGATCTCGTTGATCTCCGGGGGGAGCGATCCGGTGCCTTTTCCCTCAAAGACATTGACACGGCCATGGAGTTTGAGTTCTTCGATCTTGAACGTAGCGCCTTTGGGGAGGATCAGCTCGGACAGGTCGGAGATCTGGTCTACCGAAATGATCTTTTCATCACTTTCCGTATTAGGAGTGGTACCTATGGTTCCAGCAACTTTTCCTGAAGAGGGGGGTGTATCAGCAGCACTGGGTTGAACTGGGTGGGGCAGGGAAGTTTTTTCAGGCTCATCAAAAATATCAAACTCTATTGGGGGGGAAGGTGACGGTTTTTCTTCGGGAAGTGGCGCTTTTGAACCAATTTCTGCCATAATCTTTCCCAGCGACTCGCGCACATCCAAGGCGCTCATCCCGGGGACACTTCCGGTTGCGCCCACGCTCTTGTTAACATCAGGGGATGGAGGGGCATTACCCAAAGAAACGGGGACGTCCGGTGAAAGGGGTGGATTACTCTCCTGTTTCATGGATTCTGGTTCCTGAAGGGCACTTTGGGGAGGGATTCCCTGAGGTGGCTGGAGTGTTTCCTGTGCGGATTCGTTTATCTTTTTGATGAGATCGCTCAAATCGCCGGTATCTCCACCAACTGTCGTTTGTTCAGGCCCGGCAGGGTCCTCCTGCCCGGCCTTTCTCTCCTTTTCCTTTGGCTTTTTTAATGCGCCGAGAATCTTCATCAGCGATGTGTCACCTGATCCTTCAGGATTTGTCAAACAGTAATCCCCCCTTTATATCTCGATTGAGAACTAAAAATTTGCTTAATTGATACATCTCCATTTTAGTATATCTATTCTCTGGAGTTGCTCCGGATTTTTTTCATAATTTCTCTTGCCCGCATAAATTCATCCGGCACCGGAATTTTTTGGGGGGCTCACCACGAACAGGACTTCAGGCACCTCCCTTAAGATCTGACTGGAGATTTTTAATCGCCACCCGCACCAGCCCGAGCTGGGCATCGTTCTGGGTAAATACGCATAAAAACAGGTCATCGCATGGCGCAATGATGATCTTGTTTGTCGCGGTCTCCAGGATGAGCTGGTCCAATTCACCGATCTCCAGCTCGCGGGTGATCTTGACTCCCGCACGCAGGAGGTCTTCTGAGAGTGCCGCGACATGTTCGAAATCAGCTTTTCCCAGCGACTGGACGCTAAACCCTTCAAAAAAAGCTGATATGGCGATTACTCCGGGAAGCGTCAGTATCTTTTTAAGTTTTGTTTCATCAAGGAGATGCGGGATCTGTGCCGAAGTCCTTTTTTTATGCTCCGCCAGCATCAGTCCTTCGTTATCACATATCTCAACAGATTTCTGGAACTCGTCTTCACTATACGAGCGCAACCTGAATGTCTGCTGGTAACCTGCCTCGTCGGATTGCACGGAACTCATATGAACGAGAGCAGATTTTCCCTTAAAAGAGCCACTCATATCCTTAAAATAGGCAGCGATCAGGTCACCATGATTCGTGAGTAAGAACCCCTGCCCCAGCTGGGTATCGATCTCAACTGCTCCCCGGAATTCCATCAGCTGCTGGTTGGCTCCCTCTTCCTGCGGGTTTGCAATAACCCCGCAATCCGTCCCTGCCGGAAGTTTCATGATCAAAGCGCAGCGATGATTCTTTCTTTACTTTTCTTGAGTTCGTACCGTATCCTGCCGATATTGGAGGAGCTGTCCGCAACAATCGCAATCAATTCGTCTGCGGAGAGTGGTGAGAGGATGATCGGACCTTTTTCCAGCTCAACGAGCATCTGGGTAAGTTCTCCCTTCCCCAGCGTCGTGCCCATTGCTTCCGATGTTCCAAGGCCTGTAGATGCCATGGCGCCAAGAGCTTCTAGATCAACTTTTCCCGAGACCGCACTCTCAATTACAAACCCATCCCTTCCAACAACCACCGCGGCTGAAACTCCTTCTACTTTTAAAAATTCTTCGAGTAACGGTTTTAACATCGTGTCACCACTGATAATTGAATTGTTCACGTCTTGTTCTATTAATACTTTAGGCTAAAAGATTAAGATTTAGGATTTATTTTAAAAAAGAAGAGAGATCTCACACTTTTAAAAAATTCACAAAATACCTGGACAATCTCACCATGCCCTGATGGTCTTCTACTGCCTAGGGAGAGCGCCCCAATAAGGTTTAAACCCAAAAACGATGACAATAGAGATATTATGCAGCTCCCACGCGGGAAATTCCGTTCCATAAAAAAAGGAATTTCTCTGGGAGAGATACTTGACGGGATGGCAACCTCAGGATTTTCAGGCATCTGCTCCTTTTCATCAGCGACGATCAAGGGCACCTTGGTATTTAAGGGCGGGGTAATAATTCTTGCAAAAGTCCAGGACCAGTATGGTGACCCTGCGGTGATCGAAGCCCGGTTAGTGGTGGGCCAGGTGATTGACGCAGTGCTCTCCGATCTCGATGGTACGCAGGTGCAACTGGCACTGGAATTCAATAAACATGCCCATGTCCAGAAGGCAGGAAACTGGCAGGAAGTTTTCCCGCAGAAGGAGAAGTTGCCGGTTGTGCAGGATACCCGGAAAAAGCATGTACCGGGCCAAATGGCTGATTCGATAAAGAGCGATTTCATCAAGCCCGTGCCCGTCACTTCTGCAGGTTCGGCTTTTCCTTCCGGGCCTGATAAAAATCGGACAACGGATAATTCCCTGGATACCCAAAAACCACCCGTGCAGGAACCGGCCCCACAACAAGATACTCCACTATCCTCTGCGGAGAAGGAGTTTGAAACGTTCGACTCCATGGACCTTGAGGATGTGACCCAGAAAATCCGCAGGGATTCCAAAATTCTTCTCAAACAGCTCGAGCTGGACCATCTGATGGAAAAATAGACATTAAGAAGGGATTTTTATCGAACTCAACATTCTGGGGATTACGGATATCGTCACTATAACCATCATCTGCATCATTATCGCATTCACCATCGCCATCGCGTGGTTCCGGATAAAAAAATTCAAGAAACAGCATGAACAGGTTATTGGAGGACCTTCTGCTGATGAGATCTTTAACCTTGTGTCAAAAGTGAAATACCCCGCAGGGGATGCGGCAAAATATGGTCAGGCACGGGAAATTCCGGTAAAATCCGTGCCTAGCGAAACCGAAAAAAACGGAAAAAAAATAGAGCTGTTAAAGAACCGGATTGATATCACGGACAGCCTTCGGGCTCTTGCCGAGAAGTATTCAATTCTGGAGATTACGCTTGCCTCTGATGACGGGCTTGTCCTTGCATCATCGGCAAAACGCGATGTACAGGCAGATGCCGCACGATACAGCCAGATCATCAAACGCCAGGAAGCCACCGATGAGCCCGGTGTCATCCTGTTCGAACTCTATCACAAGGAGGCGCATATCATCGGAATAATCAGAGAGGAGCTGGACCTCCCTCACAACTGGAGAAAGGAGATAAGGGAAGATACAAAAGGTATTTTACAGTGGTGGTTATAACTGAATTATGAAGATAAATTGATAAATCTTATATAAATTAGGCAAAAATTCATATATAACCGTACAGGTGCTGAATGGTCAAGGTATACACAATTGCATCCGGTAAAGGAGGTACCGGGAAGACTACCGTTTCTGTCAATCTTGGAACGATGCTCTCGCAGCTCGGAAAAGAAACGTTCCTGATGGACGCGGATATCGGGATGGCGAATGTCGGCCTCATCCTTGGTCTCCAGGACGCACCGGTTACCCTCCATGAGATACTTGCCGGCAAAGGCACGTTAAACGAAGCGATTTATGAAGGCCCTGCCGGACTGAAAGTCATACCGAGCGGATTGTCCCTCCAGGGGTTCCAGCAGGCAGATCCCGAGCGGATCCGGGATGTGATGGCAGATATTATCAAGCGGTGTGAGTTTCTGCTGATCGATGCTCCTGCCGGCATCAGCAAGGACGGGGTGGTCCCCCTTGCCGTCGCGGATGAGGTTATCCTTGTAGTGAACCCCGAACTTTCATCGATTGTCGATGCCCTCAAGACCAAGATCCTCACCGAGGTTGTCGGGGGTCAGGTACTCGGGTCTATTATCAACCGGGTTGACCAGGACAAGATCGATGTCATCACCAAGAAGATGGAGAAAGTCCTCGGCGTGAAAGTCCTCGGGATCATACCCGAAGATTCCAACGTCCGCAGGGCATCCGCGGCAAAGACACCCATTGTCTTAAAATATCCGACCTCTCCCGCAAGCCTCGCATTCAAGCGGATCGCTTCGGAACTTATCGGGGTTACCTACAAGGAAGAGAAAGCTGCAGTGCCTAGGGAAGGGTTCATCGACCGGTTCTCAAAAGCCCTGTTCAAGAGAAAATAAAACACCGTTCATCTCTTTTTAATTTTTTAATAGGTTGTGGTTTTTTTCAACGATCGTTGCAGGGTTGGAACACTAAAAAATGGCTCTGTAGAAATCCTTGTACTCACATCATTACCGGAGACCATGATGAACCGGTTTTCGATAGATATCGCAAGGGGGGCTGCCGCAGTGGCGGGGGCGAAGCCCCCAAGAACGTTATGAAAACGATGATTTCTACAGAGCCTAAAAACCGGGAAACTCTTAAAAAAAGGTACCATGTTACTGGGGACTTTCGGGTTTATTGGTGATTGTAAAGACGCAATGTTCATCGCCTTTTGACCGGCACTTGATCTCTTTTGCCTGCACTTTGATGCCAAATGAGACTTCGATAATTCCCGCAAGAAGCCCGGCGGTGCAGAAGCAGACATTTTTACCGGTATTTCCAAATGCCTCGGACTCGACCGTGTGCGAGAGCGTCATCGTCTTGGTCTTTGCAGCCTCGTTCCATTCCGTTTTAATGATACTGAACCATCCCATCTGGGAGTAGACGGCAAACGCCATGTCGGAGAGGATATTTGGTTTGTCGATCCCCATTTTTTTATAGTGCCCGACATTTTCCTTGCCCATATCCATATATGCTCGGTAGTTGACCCCTCCCGCCGGCAACTCACCCATCGTCTTTTTTAAGGAGGTCATCATGGAGGTAAAAATGAAGCGTGGCATCATGACTACCGGATCATCAATCAGCTTTATCCTGCCGTCAAGGGGTTTATGCTCGATGTATTCCGTTATGGCAGAGTCACCTTTCACGATTGCCTGTGCCTTGAACTTCCAGCTGGATTCAACCTGATCGGCAACAAACTCACAGATGTCATCTCCTTTGGCGTGGCATCTGGTCTCCAGGCAGAACCAGTTTTTACCGGAAACGGCGCTCAGAACGCCCTCAATCCAACCCTGGTGAATGCCACAGATGGGCATGTTCCATTCTTTCATGACCTGCGATTCAAAGGTCTGTTTCGTGCGCAGTACGATCCTTTTATCACTCTGCTCCACAAGCTCGAACGGTGCACCCCAACCCTGCTGGTGCTGGAGCTTGAACACGAGCATGAGAAATTCGGCCGGTTTGAGGTTCATTCCCAGTTTTTTTAGCAGGTTGTTGAGCCCGACAGACCCCATACCGACAGACCGGAAGAGTTTGCGGACTGCCTGCACGGCAAGTTTCCTGCTCAGGTTGGCTTCATACATTTCATAGATTGCTTTTACGAGATAATTCGGGTTACTTGCCGTCCTGACGCCAAAAACCGAATACGAACCGGCGAGGGGATCCATCTCGATGTAGGGGGTGATGTCCTTTTCCCCTTTAAGAAGGGCTTCAAAATCCTCGCGCCTGATCTTCTTTTTTTCCATGGTGCATAGCTCTGCAGTCCAGTTACTAAATGATTTCGTCTTGAAATTTTAAAAAAGGGGAACGGAGGAACATGGATTTGTTGAAATGCTACATCGAGAGAGGGACTGATGGATGGGATGCATCGAACTCGATCCGGTATTTCGTGACCACCTGGGCTTTGTCCTGGACGATGCAGTCATAGATGCCGAATGCAATCCTGAACCGTACGGTACCATCATTGGTCGTGATATCACTTCCTAGGATCCTTCCGTCTTTCCGTATCGAGACCCGGACCCCGTTCTGCGGGACTCCCTCCTTATTCACCGTGATGGAAAGGACACCGATACCCCCGCCGGGCCCCCCGATCTCGGGAATGTTATAAGGAATGCTCTTTTTCAACCGGTTCTTGTCAAAGATCCTGCTCCCCATGACAAGTTCTTCGACTACATCCGGCTTGTTTTCCGTAAGTACGAATTTTTCCTTTTGCTGGATCATCAGGACTGCCTTGTCCCCAAACAGCACCCCTTTCTCATCGATGTAAATCGCTCCCTCTGCTTCACCTGCGATGAGCGCGAGGTAAATGTTCCGCCCGTCGCCTTTTGCTATTGCTAAGCCATTGATGCTGCGTGCTGATGCATACTGCATCAGTTCCAGCAGGTCAAATGTGCCGAGGTATTGCGATCCTTTCAGGATATTTTCAAGCAGTTCATCGATCTTCATGGGAATCTTTCATCTCAGGGAGAAATTCGGTGGGGACGGCCCCTTCTTGTTGTTAACGGAATATACAACCCTTACCTGATATTAATTTGTGGATTCCTTTTCCCATGCCGGCACACTGCAGAAAACCGGAGTTACGGTCATGAGGGCAAAATTAAAAAATGCATCGTCAACCATAAGTGTTACCGGAAGAAATGGATTGAATACAGGTATGATCGTCACTGAGATGCTGGTCTCTTCGCTTGCGGTTCTTGCTACCCTGTGTTACGCGTCTGTTCTTGATATCAAAGACCGACGGGTGCCGTTCATCTACTGGCTCCCGATGCTCGCGGTGGGTGTCTGCTGCACGAGTTACCTGCTCTGGCAGACTACCGCAAATCTCAGCCTGGTCTTTGGCTACCTGTCCCTCGTCACCGGGTTCCTGTATGCGGATTACCTCGACAACCAGGGCAGGACCGACTCACCCGGCCTTACGTTTTATTACCGGAAGGCTTCGATCTTTTATTACCTCGCCCTTGTCCTTACCCTCCCGGCCCTGTCATGGTTTGTCCTCGCGCCCTCCGTCAACATGCAGCTGTTCCCCTGGTACGCGATGTTTGCCGGGATATTCGGGTATGTCACCTATATGGAATACAAGGGCAGGTTCGAGGAGAACCCGAAGGCGAAACGGAAAAAACAGGACATCAACATGGCCGAAGCCATCAACCGCTGGTATTTCATCTTAATCATCCTGATCTACGTCGTAACCACCCTCCTCCTGTTCTTTGGGCAGGGCGGTTGGGGAGCGCCGGCCCTACTTATTCTCCTCACCGCGGTGTTCTGCGGGGTGTTCTACACCTTCGGAAGGATGCATTTTTTTGGCGGGGCGGATACGTGGGCGCTCATATTCATCTCGTTCTGCGTCCCGACGTTCCCGTTCACCCCGCTGCTGGGGAATACTCCGCTTGGATTCCTCGCGTTTTCGGTCCTGATCAATGCCCTGCTGCTCAATCTCGTCGCACCGCTGGGTATCTTCGCTATCAATATTATCCAGGGGAACCGCGCCCCGCTTATGTACATGTTCTTTGGATTCCCGGTAAAGGGCGAGAATATTCAGCAGGAATGGGGATTTGTCATGGAGGATTTTGAGGAGAAAACGGGGGCGCCATACGTTGTGACGGACTTCGATTTCTGCAAGCCGGGCAAGGGCACAGCCCTCTACCGCTGCAAGCTCAAGCACCTCCTGAACGGCAGCACCTTGGACCGGACCTGGCGCCCCGGGGAGAAGTTCGAG
>JAPKXV010000077.1 GCA_026394635.1 Methanoregula sp.
TAAAAGCGATCGAGACGAAAGCGAGCGACGTCAAGGTGACCGCGATTATCGTCCCGAACGAGCTCAAGGGCTACGTTCTTGTCGAGACACCGGAGCAACGGAACCGGATCGAGCAGCTCGTTGAAATGATCGCCCATGCCCGTGCGATCGCAAAAGGGCAGACAACCCTTGCTGAAGTTGGACACTTCCTGATCCCAAAACCGGTGGTCGCCGGTATTGACGAAGGCACCATTGTCGAACTGATCGCCGGTCCGTTCAAAGGCGAAAAAGCTGTGGTCAAGCGCGTGGACTCGGCAAAAGAAGAGATTACGGTCGAACTCTACGAGAGTGTCGTCCCGATCCCGATCACCGTGCGCGGCGACAATGTCCGCGTGGTTGAGAAGTTTGCGGACCGGTAACAATCGCATATTTTTTACCGGACTTTTACTAACACAGCGACGCGTAGCATACTCCTTATTTCCCTTTACGCAGGTCGCGGGCCAGAAATTTTAAGGCTTTCCACCGTTTCCGCTCGTGGTAAAAGGGCACTCCTGGATCGATGGAGTCCGGTCCTTATTGGTATCGTTTCACAGATTGGACTGCGTCATTACCGTATGGGCAATTCGGCTTTATTGTTGTCAGGGATACTGACTTCCTCGTTTACCAGAACCCCAAAACTGTTTTCGTTCAGTCTCTCTATCCTGTCCTGGATATATTGAGAAAAATAGCCTTTGTAACGAACCTGTAATTCAGGAAGCATCCAGTCCTGTTCCGTTATCGTTTTCCGGCAATGGGGAGAACCGCACGCACATTCCATTTCAAAGACCATATCGCTCCCCACAGATACTGAAACGGTCATGCCATAATCAAAGGTGATCTCTTCCCCGGCTTTGATATCCCGTATGGCAACCAGAAAAACCTGACCTCTAAAACCACTGTTGGGGTCGCAGCTATGATTGAAAAAGTCCGTATCTTCCGGGACTGTACTGGCAGGACCAAGTACAAATCGCTCTTCGATTTGCATGGTATATGCCTGCATATTCAGAGGGATCTGATACATCTCATCGATCAGCATCACCTTCCCCCCGAATATTGCCAGCCTTTCATCTTTTCTGATATCCGCTTTGGCAAATATCCCCCAGCCATGCGCATCTGAATTTCTTTTCTCAAGATGGGGATTCAGCCAGCTGCTGGTATTCATGAATACGCTCTTTTTAGGTACGTGGGAAAGTGTAAGAGATCACTATTTCTTATCTGTTGCGGTGAAACCGGATTTTTTTCTGCCAGCGGAGCAATAAATCAGGATGGCAGGCTCGTTCCTAGCGGACGGATGCATTATGGCACTTTCGGCACAATCGTCGTCTCGCCACCTGCTTGTCTTTCGAGCGTGCTGTTAGTGATGAGGTCAACTTCTTTAAGTATTATGAATCCTTTCACCCGCAGCAGTGGCCAGAGGTATGAGGCTCCGGAACATCAAGAGGTTTGTAGTCAATCGCCCGTATTTTTATCACAGCAGCCGACATTTCTCCGGTTGGAGTTATGCTGTTATGCTGCACAGTACCGCTATTATGCTGCACGTGCAGCATACTA